>JAYTDP010000245.1:0-21351 GCA_043735865.1 Bdellovibrionales bacterium | reverse complement strand
GTCGGCATTATGCGATCAATGAAAAGCATGACAGGTATTGGCACTGCAGAAGTTCGTTTGCCTCGATATGAACTGCAAGTGAGTTTGAAATCGGTCAATGGCCGTTTTCTAGAAACACGTTTTCACATTCCAAAAGAGTTTCACCTCTACGAAATCGACTTAAGAAAACAGATTGAAAAGAAGCTGTCTCGAGGCACCGTCGATGTTTTCATTTCTCGCCGCGGACAAATTTCACGTTCGCGGGTCGATATCCGTTTCGACGCCGATGTCGCAAAGTCATGGGTCGCAACACACAAAAAAATGAGCGATCTTTTAAAATCGAAAACCGAACTGACGGCGAATCAGTTGCTCGCTCTCCCGCAAGTTGTCGAAATTCAAGAACAAACGGGCTCGGCGACCAAAGAAAAAAGCCTTCTCTCGCAAACCTTTAGTAAGGCGCTTCTCAATCTTGAAAAGGCACGTGAGCAGGAAGGCCGATTTTTAAAAACCGAACTTTCGAAGTTGTTTGCCCAACTTGAAAAACTCGTTTTACAAATGCGCGACAAGCGTGAAGACGCCAACGCTGCTTTAAGAAAACGTATGAATGCGAAACTTGAAACTATGGGCTTTGATAACAAAGTCATCGAACAGCGACTCGCACAAGAAATTGTGATTCAGGTCGATAAGTCGGATATCAGCGAAGAACTTTCGCGACTGCACGAACACGTGAAAGCCTGCTTAAAGCTTTTGAAAAGTGCCGGAGCCGAGGGCAAACGACTCGAGTTTTACAATCAAGAACTCTTGAGAGAAGTGAACACCATCGGCTCGAAATCCCAAGTGACCGACCTCACGGCTTTGGTCGTAGACGCGAAGACAGTGATTGAGCGAATTCGAGAACAAGTACAAAATTTAGAGTAACAATGAAGATGAAGACATCGAGTACAAAACCCAAGCCACCTATTCCGATGATCATCGTCGTCGGGCCGAGCGGTGTCGGTAAATCGAGCTTGGTTGACCTCATTACGAAGGAATTGACGATTCTTTTCGACACTGTCACTTACACCACGAGAGCGATGCGGAAAGGCGAAAGTGAAGGATATCCTTACCATTTCGTCGACGAGAACAGATTTCGATCGCTAGTCAAAGAGGGCTTCTTCGTGGAGCACGCCGAAGTCCATGGCCGCATGTATGGAACTCCAAAACATCAGATTGACGACGCCATTGCTGCAGGCCGTGTCGTGATTATGGATGTGGATATCCAGGGTGCGAAGACGTTTAAAGAGTTTTATCCCGACGCTTTTGCCATTTTCATTCACCCACCGAGTGTTGACGAGCTGCGTCGTAGAGTCATAAGCCGAGACGGTAAGGTAGCGGCCGATCTCGAAGTTCGGATGGAAAACGCCCGTAAAGAGATTGCCGTCTCGCACACCTTCGACGCTCAGTTAACCAACGAAGATCTCAATCACTCTTACGCGCAGTTTAAGAAACTCATTGAAGAAAAGCTGAATCTTCGCTAGTTTTGGCCCCTGCTCAAAGCAACAAGAGGAGATAAGTGTGGCTCGAGTTACCGTTGAAGACTGTTTAGATAAGGTTCAAAATCGTTTTGCGTTGGTCCTATTGGTCGCAAAACGCACGAAACAGTTGATGAAAGGTGTTCAGCCCGTCGTTGCCATCAAAACGAATAAGAACGTCGTAACGTCACTTCGCGAAGTGGCTGCCGGCAAAGTCTATTTTGATTACGACGAAAGTATGGGAACTCCCGACAGCCAGATTCAAGCCGACCTCAACCGATAAGCTGTTTCTGCCGAAGAGCGAAGGTACTTAAGTATTCGTCTTTTAAGGAACAAACGACAAAATGGCTGCGCCAGTACTCTTCGATGAAGGCATCAGTGAAAAAAGCCCCGAGACAGTTGAAGAGCTGATCGAAAAAATCCGCGCGTATAATCCAAATGTAGAAGCCGATCTGATTCGCAAAGCGTATGAGTTTTCTGAGAAAGCCCATAGCGGACAGGTACGTCGTAGCGGCGAGCCTTACATCACGCACCCGTTGGGCGTAGCCGGGGTGTTGGGCGATCTTCGTCTCGATACCCCTACCGTCATCGCAGCACTTCTACATGACACCGTCGAAGACACGCCGGCGACTCTCGAAGACATCGAAAAGAATTTCGGGCCTATTGTCCGAGAACTCGTCGACGGTGTTACGAAACTTTCTCAAATGAAGTTTAAGCACACGCACGAGAAACAAGGCGAGAACATCCGCAAGATGATCATCGCCATGGGTAAAGACGTGCGCGTGATTTTAGTGAAGCTCGCGGATCGCCTCCACAACATGCGCACTCTCTCGAGTATGGCACCTGAAAAGCAAAAGAGAATCGCTGAGGAGACGCTCGATATTTATTGTCCGTTAGCGGGTCGTCTCGGAATCAACAGTTTAAAAATCGAACTCGAAGATTTAGGCTTTCGCTACGCGCAGCCCGATCAGTATTACGATCTCGTCCAAAAATTGAACAAGAAGAAAAAAGAACGCGAAAAGTACATCGACGACGTGAAAGAAGTTATGCGTCGGGAAATGGCAGCGCGATCAAGTGTGAAGTACGAAGTGTCTGGCCGCCCGAAACATCTCTATTCGATTTACAAAAAAATCACACAGCGAAATGTTGAGTACGATCAGATCTTCGACTTACTCGCGTTCCGAATTATCGTAAATACGGTGCCAGAGTGTTACGAGCTTTTGGGTATTGTCCACACTCTTTTCAAACCGATTCCGGGACGATTCAAAGACTTCATCGCGATGCCCAAAACAAACAACTATCAAAGCTTACACACCACGGTCATCGGCCCCGGCGGCGAGCGCATCGAGATTCAGATTCGCACACGCGAAATGCACTTAATTGCAGACTGGGGTATCGCCGCACATTGGAGCTACAAAGAAGAGTCGCGCGGCCACAAAGACGTCGACAAACTCGCCATGGAGAAATTCAATTGGCTACGCGAGCTCGTCAGCATTCATCAGCAGACAAATAATTCCGATGAATTTTTAGAGAATATCAAGACCGACCTGACCGAATCAGAAATTTACGTCTTTACCCCAAAAGGCGATGTGAAAGAACTTGCGGAACATTCGACGCCGATCGATTTTGCTTATGCAGTTCACACTGACGTAGGTAATCGTATTGTCGCCGCACGTGTGAACGGGCGCATCGTCACGCTCAAACATGTTCTTCGTAACGGCGACACCATTGAAATTTTGACTTCAAAAACGCAAACTCCATCGAAAGACTGGCTGAAGATGTGCGTGACGACGCGTGCGAAAGCGCGCATCCGTGCATTCGTCAAAACGGAACAGCGTAAGCGTTCACTTGAGCTCGGGCGAGAAATTATCGAGAGGAGTTTTCGAAAGGCGGGTATACCGCTGCAGAAGCATCTCGACGGACCACGTTTTGAAAAGCTCTTGAAAGACGAAGGGTGCCAAGCTGTCGATGACCTCTATATCCGCGTCGGGTACGGAAAAATCACACCTCAAATCATGATGGATGCGCTCGTCGATCGTCCGAAGCAAATCGAGGCATCTGCCGAGCCCGAATCTTTTATTTCTCGAGCCGTGAGATCGGTTGTCGGCAAATCGAAAAAAGTCGGCTCAATTATTACGGTCGATGGGATGAACGATGTCCTCGTCAGATATGCAAAATGTTGTCTGCCAATTCATGGCGATCCAATCGTTGGATTTATTTCGCGCGGCCGAGGTATCACCATCCACCGAGCCGATTGTGAAAAAGCATACGAGATCGATCAGGCCCGGGCCATTGATGTCGAGTGGAGCGGAGATACAAAACAATCTCACGCGGAACAAGTTGTACGTGTAAAAGTGACGAGCGAAGATAAGTCGGGGCTTCTAAAAGGGATGTCTGAAGTTTTTGCGAGCTTCGGATGCAATATTCATAATGTACAAGCCAGAACAACGAGAGATCGCAGGGCCGTTTCAATCTTTGATATTTCAGTTCACGATACGCGCCAACTTGCGCAGGTGATGACGGCCCTTGAGAAGCTCAAAGGCATCTTGACCGTCGAACGATCAAGTCTTAGCCAAGAATAATCTTACCAGGGGAATGCGTAGCCAGCGCGAAGTGCAATCGCGCTGGCCTGTACGTTTTCGGATTTCGGATAAATCTGATACTCGAGTTGAACGGGTATATACGTCGTTTCGCTCAAATGATAATCGAAGCCGCCGCCGAACGCGAAAATATTCGAGTTATCGATTGAGGCTTCTTTGATCGCATTTGAATCTTTCGTCATCGGAAATATCAACCAGCCGCCAAGTCCTACCCACGGACGAATGGTTCCGTCGCGGTTGAAGATGTAACGCCCCCAGAAGTCGATGGTGAGGTACATGATTTTGGCAATGCATTCGCCGTTGCAAGTGGTGTTCGTTGCGCCGCCCACGTTAAACTGTTCCATGCCGGCGAGACCACGGAAGCTGATGGCCGAGAAAAGAGGGTAATCGTAAAGAGCCTTGGCGCTGAAACCTGTACCATCAAGATTCACCGTGCCGGCGGCGGCTCCGGTATTATCGAATAGTTTAATGTCAGCTTTAGCCATCGAGTAGCCAAGCATCGCGCCCCAATACGCTTGGTCGGCAGCAGGTTTTTTAGTGCGCGCTTTTGCTTCTTTCGGTTCTTTGGTTTCTGATTCAGAGTCAGCCGGTGTTTCCGCTTCCCCAGCTTTTGGTTTTTTCATAACAAGATTTTGATCTGGTTCCGCGACCCCTTTTCCGAGGATCGCGACGGCTTTGCCGCGAGCGACTTTCGTTAATTTTATAATACCCACGGATTTTCCGTCAGCATTTTTCACCAAGTAAACTTGTCCGACTTCGAGAGTTTCACCTTCGCCGTCGACGAGAACTTTCTTACCTTTAGCTTTTACAACTTTGATTGCGTAAGAGGGAGTGGCGAAACCAAAGCTCACGACCAAAAGTGCGAGCGTGGCAAATGCATTGAATCGGGCTGTCATTGTAAGTCTCCGTTAATCATTGGTTTGACGTGCTAGTTGTCAGAAGCTTTTCACCGAACGTCACCACGTCTTGCAGACGTTGTGACGACAATTTTGAATCTAAGATTTGAAGCGTGCAGCCTTCGAATTCGATAGCAATCGGATTTTTTACAGAAACCAGCACGACAGGCAGATCATCGGTTTGTAGCAACTTTGCTTGAATGCCCTCTGATTCTACATACTCGTCGAGCGGAGTCGAATCGATGTGCCACAAGTCGGGAGTGTGGTTGGCGCGGATGCATTCATACTTTGTATTTAATTGAAGATAAAAGCCGGTAACGATGTTGCCGCTGTTTTTTTGGATAGCTTGACGTGCGCTCGATTGATAGATCGAACACGCCGAAAGTGTACAAGCAACAACAGCCAAACATAATGTTCTGGCTGCTTTAGAAAAATAATAATTATTTTGGCGCAGATCCATCTGCAATTATTCTAACGAACCCTGCTCAAGAATCAAACCCGACTTTGGGACTGATCTAAAATGGGATCTCTTCGTCGGTGTCGAATGACGGTTCAGGTCCGAAGTTATGATCACTTTGACCACTTTGACTCTGAGAAGCGTCACGAGTCTCGCTGGCGCCACCGATAAATTGAACAGTGGATGCTACGATTTCTGTCGAGTACTTTTTCTGACCTTGTTGGTCTTCCCAGCTGCGAGTTTGCAAGCGGCCTTCGACATACACTTGTCGGCCTTTGGTGAGGTACTTTCCGCAGAGTTCAGCCAGTTTGCCCCATACGACAACACGGTGCCATTCAGTGCGCTCCTGCTTCTGACCTTCTTTATCATTCCAAGATTCGCTTGTTGCGACGCTAAGACGTGCCACCGTTTGCGTTGGCGATACGTTTTTAACTTCAGGATCGGCGCCAAGGCGGCCTAAAACGATAACTTTATTAACTCCGGACATTCTTCCCCCTCAAGACTATTGATAAATGAGCTTCAAGGTATCGCTACCTTTCCCCTCATATTCAAATCTAAACGTTCTGCATCATAAGGAAGAAATAGAGGTTATATTGGGAGGGTTCATAAAGTTAGAACCCGCGACCCGCATTAGATAGCGGCCGCCTTTGCCCGTAGCTGTTTTGAAGCGTCCGATTTGATCGTAAACGATTAAGAGCCGTTTCTGAAGCTCCGATTCAAAGGCGCGATCCATATTCAAATCGATGCGAAATTCATACTGTCCAAATTGTGGCACAACTTGGTTTCCCACGCGAACGAACTGCACCTGCATCTTGCCTTTGACGACTCCGTGAAAGGGGTCCTTATCTTGGCCGAAAGTGCCATTTTCGATCACAAATTCACCGCCTACGAGTCGCCCCGAAAGCTTCACGTCTGAAAAATTAATTTGTGGGATCTGCGTTCCGCCAACAAATGGAATATTCGCGGGTAGTGTGTTCGGCAAAATAAGATTGTCGATAGTGACGCTCATTTCGGCTTCCGGCTGGTCGGTGAACTCGGGTTGGAGATTACCGCTCGTCTGGACAGTCACCTCGCCCTTAATCGGCCAAGTAAGATTAAAAAAGTCGCCGGCAGATAACAAATCGAACTTGCGATAAGAAACGTCGAAATCGATCTTCTGACGTTCCTTGATGGTCTTAGTTCCGACATTTCCTGAAAGTGCGCCCTTAAATAAGTTACTCGCCGAAAAGCTCGCGCCCGGACTGAAAGCAAGGAGGCGCGCAATTGACGGAGCGAGAGTCATTGTCGAGGCTTTCAGCGTCGGCAGAAATGGCGTATCGACTTCCACCTTGTCCATTTTCAAAGAGGGAGGGAAAAAAGCGAGGCCGAGGTGTTCGAAACGTAAAAACACTTGGTTCTGAGTGGCGTGTGCGACTTTTTCAGTCACCAGATCGGAAAGATCGTCGAAAGGAAACAGAACGATGAGAAAAAAAGCGAAGGACATGAACGCAAATACGATCTTCATTTTGTGAACGCGAAGAAGATAGAAAAATTTTGCTAAGCCTTCACTTTTCATTATTCACCTTCAAAATCCTGCGGTTCGCCCTGTTCGTCTTGGCCCATTTCACCGTTTGTTACCGAGCCATTATCGGGCGGCGGAGCAGCTCCGGCATCATTCTGATTTTGCGAACCCGGTGGAGGAGAGAATCGGGGACGAGCGGCAGCCCCGGAATTTGCGCCGCGACTGCGGGAGCCTGAATTTTGTCCGGAAGGCGGAGCGCCCGCACCGGCGTCGTTTGAGACGGCACTCACACCCGGCATGCTAAATCGTGCAATATGAAAAATGACGTCGAAGTAACGGGTGTCGGCCGCAGTCGGTGACATATTCATTCCCACAAGACGAACACCTTGAGCCAAATTTTGTAAGTCATAACCGATGTCGACCACTTGCTTCAAATTCAACTGTTTCAAATTCACCGAAAGACCTTCTTGCGTGATGCCGGCAGGAGCCAGCGATCCACCGAGAGCGGCGGCCGACACAATGTTGATCCCGGCCGACTGCTCCGGAAGAAGGTTGAATCGCGCTAATCGATTCATAATCGTCGACTGAAGCGCGCTAATTTCGGGGGGATTCGAAACTGTTCCCGCCTGGCTCGCAAGACGGCTGGCTCTTAAAAGCTGGCGGATCATGGATCGTTTCTCATTAAATTCCGAAACCAAAACACTTGATGATGAAAAATAAGCGTAAGGGATGTAGCAGAAGAAAATAATTCCGCCGGCAAGAAGGCTTAAAGCTAACGTGCGCTGTGCGCTCGGCGACAAATTTTCGTAGCGCTCGCGAATCGAATGATAAATGGGGCTTTCTTCGATTTTGCTTCGAAGCTCGGCGAGCTGATCTTGTAACTTATCTTTAAAATCTTCTAAAGCCATCAGCGCACCGGTTTCCGGTTAATGCGAAATTCGAAAGCAAACGATTTGTATCCGGGTTTCGACGGCGCTGCCGCCGCAGCCGGTTTGATTTGGCCGTCTTTCGACATCGACTTCAGAGCATTTTGCACTCGAGTCAGCATTTCAACTTGCGCCGCCTCGCCAGATATTCGAACGGTCTCATTATTTACACTGAAACGCTTGATAACGAGAACGCCTTCAGATCGGTTGGGAGTTTTTCGAGTCAATGAATTCACCACATCAAGCGGGGATGAAATCGTTTGCAACTGTTCGAATAAGTGTTTCATTTTCGCCTTTTGTTCTTGCTCGCGGATGAACGCCCGAATCTGAGCTTCGCCGATTCGCGGTTGGGCCAGAATCTTGCGCCCCAAAGAACGAAGTTTGTCGCTCGCGACGATTGCCATATCAGTGGCGTATCCTTCTCGCATATATCCCCACGCGAACAAAATGACGAAAGCCGCAGCCGCGGTGATCGCGGCGGTGCGCCACTTTTCCCACACCACGCGTATTGCTTCGCTCTTGCGAGCGAATTCGCCTTTAAGCAAATTAATGGCGGGGTTCTTAGGTCTCTTGATCCCCTCTAGTGCTAAGCCGATCGCGATTAGAAATGAAATTTCATTATTGGGGCTCGCGGCAAAATCAATATTTGGTGCAACCTCTAGAGAGCCAATTCGATTAAATGGAATTTCTAATTTTTGTGTGAGGTAGGGGCCAATATTTCGAATGAGAGCAATGCCGCCCGAGAGGCTGCCCATACGATACGATAAATTGTAGGCCGTGCGAAGTTCCAGTAGCACAAGCTGCACTTCGTGCGCGAGGGTATCGACTCCCGTCTTGATCACTTCCGAAAGTGCGATTTGTTCGCGAGTGGCGCCGTCATTATTTGTTAAGATAAACGCTTTCTTGCGAAGCTCCTTCAAAGCTTCCAAGTAATGCATCGAATATTTGTTCGCAATCGTTTCGGCTAAATCTTTTCCGCCCCAGTCAATTTGTCGAAGATCGAGAACATAACCATCACGCATGACGAGTACGAGAGTCGATTGATGACCAATATGCAAAACGACATCGACGACGTCGGCTTCAGGAAGTTCCTGATCTTTGTCCGAGTATTCGATCGGGGATTCGCGCCATTGTTCGTAAGCATTGCCGAGTGCGAGACCTTCAACACTTACGATCTCCGGGTAGAGCTGGGCATCTTCCACTTGCTTCAAAAGAGTTTTTAAATATTCTTTCGTGGTGGCGCACGCAATGACACTCGCATTATTGCCAATGATATGCGTCGTTTTGAAATCAAAAACCGATTGTTCGGGTTGAAACGGAATATCCTCTTCAAGTTCAAACGGGAGACTCTTTAAAATTTTATGTCGTTCGCGAAACGGAAAAGTTTTTCGGCGAAGGGCCACGCGGTCGTGCTGGGCGGCGATAATGTAAGTGGTGTCTGCGCCGCCGTTTTTCAATTGGATATCGCGAAAGACTTCGACGAGTTCGATGGTGCGGTCGCGGTTTGGATCTTGGGTCAGTGGGTATTCGTCCAGCCGCAGGATTTCGAATCCTTTGCCCGCGCCACGCATGATGGCAACTTTGACGCTGAAACTACCGATGTCGATACCAATGCTGATCATTTGTATTTCGCTTTCCATCCATGAGAGCTATACAAAAATGCTATCAGCTTTCTTTCCAAGACACTACTCTTGGTCGCCCTTTTGGCACTTTATAGGTTTTTTTCGGTGCCTCGGGCGCGGGATTGGGAGGCGGTGGTGGTGGCGCCGCCGGATCACCGGGCTGCTTGTTCGCTTCGGCGATGATATCCGTGAACCGTGGCGTGATATTATCAATGTCGTAAGTAATAACTGTGATTTCTCGACGAGAATTACCGAATCTCCCACTCGAAACTATGCGAAAATTAAACTCCGCGTCAAAGATAAGGGGGATCTTCGCGTCCTCAATGGCTTCGGTTCTTACCCCGATTCCCGACAGAAAACTAAAAAAGTCGTCTTTATCGCGAAACGGCCCGCCTTTTTTCGGATCATTTCGGCGCGCATCGATTTGTCCGAGTTTCTCGTCATCGATTTGAGTGCTGAGTGACTTGAGCAATTCACGGGGAGCCGTATTGACGTTGATACCTTTCGTTCCGAAGACGGTGATTCGCGGCTGAAGAAGCTTAAAAAATTCGTCCGTCATTCCGGAAACCATATGCAACTCATCGACCGTTTTAAATGGTTGGTTGGGAGGCAGGTCTCCGTCATCACGATTATTTTGGTAAAGGTCACTTTCGCTGCCGCGTCCGCGCCCCTCAGAGTCTTCGTCTACCCAGTCCGCCATGTTATCGACAATTTCTTTAAACTGAACATTGGAATATTTCTCTCGAAATTTTTCGTCGGTTTCTTTTTTGTTTTCAAAAATTTGGACGATCTGATTATGAATGGTTTGCTGGAGCTCCTTACTTGGCGACGCGAGATCGTTAATATCAATGCGTCCGCCTTCGCCCTCGATGGTCGTCATGTATTGTGCGTCCATGAGCGATTCTTTGGTCGTCGACTCGAGTTCATCTTTGTCGACCGCGTTCACTCCGTCCGGGATCATGAGCGGCCACGAAAGCGGCAGCTGCCAAATTGGGTTGAGAAGCGTTTGCGCCTTTTCGCCGAGCTGCGGACCGGCGGCGGCGAGGGCCTGTTTGTAAATTGAAATTCGAAGTAGTGATATCTCGACGCCGGCTTTTGCCGCGTAATAAGCCTTCAGTCGGTTTACGGTTTGACTCGCGCTGATGTATTCAACTTGGGTGTCAAATGACACTTCGACAGCCACAAAAATCATGAGGGCTAAGCCGGTAATGGCGAGGAGGATAGCCACACCTCTTTGCGAACTAAGGCGCGATCTTTTAAAAAATTGGTGAACAGCATTTCTCATTTCGGAAGTCCTTCGGCTTTTTCGGCCTCAGTCGTCGGAGCCGGATTATTGGGGTCCCGAATTGGCGCAACAATCGTCATGCCAATTTCTTTTGGCGGTTTCACATTACGATCTTCGATCTCAAGGGTGATTTCGACGGCAAGTGGGAACTTTCCAGCCGTTTTAGAATCGGTGCCCGCGCTTCCAGATTCACCGTCTGTATGCCAGGTCTTGACCCACTCTACATTTTCTCCGGGACCCAAATACCGAAAGCTTAAACTTTTCACATTTTCAAGAAGGACGCCGGAGGCTCCTCCTTCGAGAGGCTTATCATCTAGAACGGGCGATGTGCGACGCCAGAGGCATTTGCTAGAGCTCGTGCTTTTTGCGGCCGCGATTCGGCAATCCTTTAATTCATAGCCGACTTCGGACTGATCGGATGTTCCTTGGTCTTTCTGCGTTCGAACATTACTCAAAGTAGCGAAATTTAATTTTTCACCTTCACCGATAAATTCGGTTTTACTTTTCTGCTGCTTTTTTGCGGCACAAACTTCAGCTGACAACTTACCCGGCTTAGGCGGCGCTGGTGGAGTTCCTGGCGGTGGAGGAGGAGGGGGCGGCGGCGGCGGTGATCCGGGAGGAGTAGTAGGTGTTGATTTGCACCCTTCTTCGAGAGCTGCATTATAAAGCTCGACGTTGATATCGCGATAGTGAAACGCAAGCTGAATGTCCCGCGACATTAACCCGAGTGTTTCACGGAGTGCCACCGTGCGATCGATGTCCTTTTGAATTTTTGTTTTTGCCTCGAGACCGCGATTAATCGTACGCGCGACGAACATTGAGATGAAAACGAGAATGACCGTTGAAATTAAAATCTCAAGTAAAGTGAAGCCGGCATTGTGATTTCGCGAGCCCTTTGTCACTGCGCGCCCCCGGGGACGGACATTTGCTGATTGTAGTCGACAAAATACATCGTAATCGAAAACTCGAGCGGCTTCTTCTCAGTTTTTACAACAAGAGTCACTTTCCCCTCGATAATCGATTTGGACATAAATTCCTGCATCTGAGTCATGACAGTCAAAAGCATTTGATCAACGCCTTCTTTGGTCTGTCCCATAATGATCGGGGTTAAATCGGGCATCACAAATTTTTGTGATTTAAACGTCCAAGAAAATTGTGGAAATTCACTCCCAAAATCTCCGCCGTCTTCGGCCGCTATTTCGCTGACCGGGCGTCCTGAGTATTTTGCATCGATCTCGGTGACTTTTCTCTCTAACAGGGCAGACGCATTATTATAAAGCGCCGCTTTTCGTACTCGTAAGAGGTTGCCTGACCAAGACATATTCACCGCAATGATCCCGCCGGTGAGAATGATGAGCGCCATGATGATTTCAATTAGAGTGAAGCCGGCGTTTCTGCGGGGGTTTCGCAAGCTCACTGAGGCCTCACGTCTTTAAGTCCAAAATGGTCTTGATATACATCCGCGCGTCCGGTGAGCGGACGAATCGCGACGGTCCATTTAATTTTGTCTCCGTAGCTTAACTGGATGATACTTTCTTCGACGTATCCTTGTGGCAAATAGTAAATGTAGGCTCGGCCTTCGGTAAATGCATCTTTGCTTGAAGCTAACTCCACGCGATCAAATTTCATACCGGCAGGGAGTTCCTCGGGTTTTTTCATTAAACGGCTGTCGACGGAAAAGCTGTCGGGCGGAGGTGCTGCATCTTTATCGTCTTTCGCCTTCTTTTTTGCTTTCTCTTCTTCTTCCGCTTGGTCGCCGATGACGCTTCCGGCGGCTTTTTCGACCCAATACGAATATTTAGGCTCCGCTTTTCCGTTCGGACCATTTTCGTTTTGAGAGTTCATGTCGATAACGAGGCGGTATGTTGCATTTTGAAGCTTGGACTGATTACGGATATCTCGGCTTAAGACACCGATTTTACGAACGACGGCTTTAATTTGTTGATTGCGGCCACCTAATTTTGGGGCCACAAATGCGACGAGAGAAACCATGATGCCAACTGTGATGATAACTTCAAGAAGCGTGAAGCCACGCTCCCAGGGGTAACGATCGTCAGGGGTAACCGCTGACGTCGTTAACGGTCTACTCATCCGCGTTTGAAATATCGGCGTCATAACCCGAGCCGCCTTCGCGCCCGTCTGCGCCCATAGATTTAATTACGTAGTTGCTGCCTTCTGGCGCATAGGTGAATTCGTGTTGCCAAGCATCTTGTAAATCTTTTTTGTTTTTCATGTAGGCTTCCGGGCCCCAGTTCGAACATTCATCTTTTTGTAGAAGACCTTCAAGAGCTGCGGGGTACTTGCCGCAGTCCGTGTAATACATATCGAGAGCACGGGTGACCTGGCTCATGCGCAATTTTGCTTCATTAAATTTAGCTTTGTTCAATTGCGCGGCGATTTTGCTGACGAGAATTGCGCCTAAAGTTCCTAAGATGGTGACGACGATAATGATCTCGATCAGGGTCATACCACGTTGGTTACTGACTCGAGATCCGAGAGGTTTAGATAGCAAATTGCGAAACATGCTCATTCTCCTTCTATAAAGAAGAAACACTATACACCGCCAAGATCCGACATATCAAATAGTGGAATCATGATCGAAAACACGATGAAGCCGATAACGCCCCCCATCACGACAATCATGATCGGACCCAGAAGGCTGGTCATGCGATCGACTTCAGTTTTGACTTGATAATCGTAAGTCGTGCTCACTTGAGTCAGCATATTTTCAAGTTCGCCGGTTTTTTCGCCAACGCTGATCATGTGAAGGACGAGTGGAGGGAACTGGCCGGACTTTTTGAGCGGACCCGCAATCGATTCACCTTCGCTGATGTTGTCGCGTGCTCCGTCGATGGCACGCGCGAGGACTTCATTATTGACAACATTTCGGACGATCCCCATTGCTGCAAGCATCGGCACACCGCCCGTGAGTAGGGTCGAAAGGGTGCGAGAAAAGCGAGACACAGCAATCGTTCGAGCTAATTTACCAACGATCGGCATTTTCAATATGATTGCATCCCACTGGGCCGAACCGGCCGGAGTCTTTTTCCAGTTCATAAAGATAAGTGAAATTAAAACGGCGCCAATGATCATAATCCACCAGTAATCGACCATGAACCCGCTGGCTCCGAAAACGAGCTTCGTATACCAAGGCATAACCAAGTTCGGACTGGCGTCGTAAACGGCGGTGATTTTTGGAATCACGTAAACAAAAAGGCCCATGAGGACGATCATCACAAAGACGGTAATGAAAATCGGGTAGGCGAGGGCCGATCGGATTTTTGAATTCAGCTCGGACTGACTCTCAGTGAACTCAGCAAGACGCATAAGAATTACGTCGAGTGTGCCCGACATTTCCCCCGCTTCGACCATTGAGACATAAATCTTATTAAAAAGTCTCGGATATTTGGCAATGGACTTATGAAGTGCTTGGCCCTCATTCACCATATTTTTTACGTCGGAAATTGCTTCTGATAAAACCGCGCTCTCGACCTGCTCGGACAAGGCGTAGAGGGCTTCAACTAAAGGAACATTCGCTTTGATCAGTGTCGCGAGCTGACGGGTCATCATTGAAAGCTCTTGAACGGTAACCGAACCTGTCGAGTAGCCTTTGTTACCGGTTTTTTCTTTTTTCTGACCTTTGGTTTTATCTTTGAGGTCAACAACGAAGATGCCGTCTTTTTTTAAGCGTGTGCGAGCGGTGCGCTGATTGTCGGCGTCGATCGTACCTTTCACATTTTTGCCCCCGGCGTTGAGGCCGCGGTATTCGAATAATGGCATGGGATAATGGTAAGGCTACGCCTTGGATTAGGCAATAGGGAGTAACGAAGGAGGCAAGAGAGCAACGAAAGGGCGCGGTGGTTGTGCGGGATCTTGTGGGAGGCGGCTTTGCCTGGTGGAGTTTGCGGTTCGGTGGCGCGCTCTTGGGTTGGGCGGAGCGTGGGCGGCCTTCCCCGCCGCAAAGACTCGAGTGTTTTTTTAGCCTTATTCGTTGGCATTTAGCTGCCAGCTATTTTTGCCCTAACTCTGCACCTTCGGAGCAACATTTATATTCGGCAATCTATATACTGCTGTTCAATATTTGAATATGCCGCTGTTCTGTTGTCCAAACCAAGCGATTGTGGTGCCCACATAGTAATCTGAGGTTTTCTGTAAGATTTGGCCCCCCTTGAGAATACGGCTTTATGTGATCGAACTGAAGTTTATGAGTTTGATCACATCGCATTTGCGTAACTGGATCTTTGTATTCGCATTGCTTTTCGTGGTTTTTCTTTATGACAATCCTTTTTGTGACCTTCGGGATGTAACGCGTTCGTACTACCGGCGCCGGTAGTGAACCGCGAGGCTTGTCGATATTTAGTTCTTTGTCTGCCAAACGGTGAATTACGTCTTCGACCTTTTGTAATCCGAGGACCTGCTTCAATTTTTCAAGCTTCTGAAAAAGTTCTTCCGAAATGTTCAGGCTAAGTCGCAAGCGGTCCGAATTCGTGTAGCGAATATCGTCTCGTTTATCTTTGATGGGGTTTCGCGATGCTAACTCCTTCTCAACCTCGCGGCTCGATTTGTTAAGACAAGAAGAGAGTACTTTTGCCTTTTCCTCTTTCGGCAGCCCTTGCTTTTCTTTCAAGAAACTCTGCACGCGTGCCGCGGACGTAAGTGTCAGCTCACCACGTTCAATCTTTTGCTCGGCCTCCGGCATATCTCGAATAAGACGCATAGAGTAGATTCGTCTTTGTGCACCTGAAGCAGAAAATCCAAAATGCTTTACGGCCATATCGAAAAGCGAGGAATATCCTTTTTCTCGGTAGAGGCCGCGCCTTTCGATTTCACGAAAGTGATGAAGGACTTGGAGAGTCGATAGTCTTTCAGTTTTTACTGCTGCTTCAGCAGACAGCAGAAGTTCGCATTTCGATAAAGATCTTAGCTTCAGAGAGTTGATATCGGGATTGTTTTTTATATTCATTAATTCTCCTCCAGTGAAACCAACCTTATCATGCGTTTTTAAAGGTGAATTTTTGATCACATTTTCAAATCTGACCGACAGACAGAAAGTTTCAGCAGCACCTTTTTAACTGCCAAAATTGACCGAGATTCGCTTTAACAATTAAGAACATTCGGGGGATGCCACGAAATTTCTAGATATATTTGTCGCCCATTGTGCACCTCGAAAACCGGTCAAATAATTTTTATTTGGAGGCGATTATTTTTTTGATTTTGACGCGTAAATACTACCGGCGCCGGTAGTATTTACGCGTTACTATTCCAAGGCGAAATTGAGAACTTTGGGCAGACGAAAAGGCCATGCAAAATTTGTCTGGAAAGCAAATATCAAATTGTGGAAATTGGGTGGCGAATTAAAATACAGGCGAATTGTACTAAACGCCTACGAAATCAATATAGGTGAACCGCACCTACGCAGCGGGGAAGGCCGCCAACACTCAAGCCATATTCCAAGGCGCGCGCCACCGAACAAGAAACGCCGCGAAACCAAGACGCCCACCACAAATCGACGCGCACCCGTGAATCCTTTTTCGCAAACGATGACAAAAGCTGCGATTGATTATACGCAGCCGGCTGAAACCTACGCCGAAGCCACTGCCGAAAATTTATTCGTCGATTTGCGTATTAGAAAGAACTTCTTCGATAGTGGTAATCCCAGCTAAGGCTTTTTGAATTCCATGATCGCGCATGGTCTCCATGCCCGCTTGAATTGCGGCTTTCTTAATCGAGCCTGCATCTTCACGCTTCATGATCATGCTTCGAATTTCTTCTGTGACCGTCATGAACTCTTGGATGATCGTTCGACCGATATATCCTTTTTGATTACATTCTGAACAGCCGCCAGTCCTATATAACTGATGACCTTCGACCTGGGCACGTGTCAATTCCACCAATGCTAACTCTGCATCAGACGGTGTGTAAGGCTCTTTGCAATTCGAGCAAAGAACACGCACGAGACGTTGAGCCGCAACACCTAACAGAGAAGTGGCGATCAAAAATGGTTCGCAACCCATATCAATCAAACGTGGGAATGCTCCTGCGGCGTCGTTCGTATGGATCGTAGATAAAACCAAGTGACCCGTAAGCGACGCATTGATCGCAATCTCAGCCGTTTCTAAGTCGCGAATCTCACCGATCATGATCACGTCTGGATCTTGCCGAAGAATGGCGCGTAGTCCGCTGGCAAAAGTGAGTCCGATTTTTGAATTCACTTGGATCTGACCGACTCCATGCACACGTTGCTCGACCGGATCTTCAACCGTGATGATATTTTTATCAACGCTATTGATCTTCTGGAGGCCGGCATAAAGAGTTGTCGATTTACCCGAGCCCGTTGGGCCCGTAACAAGAAAAATCCCGTACGTGTTTTGTAAAACGGCATAAATGCGATCGAGGCTTTTGCGAGAAAAACCGAGCTGTTCAAGCTCGAGAGAAACATTCGATCTATCCTGAAGACGCATGACCAGACGCTCACCATGAGATGTCGGCACCGTCGAAAGACGGACATCGATATCTTTACCGGCCAATTTTAAAGGTATACGACCATCCTGAGGCAAACGCTTTTCGGCAATGTTTAAGTTGCCCATAACTTTAATACGAGAGGTAATCGCGTTCTGAAATTTCTTCGGTGGCTTAAAGATGTCGAATAGAACACCATCGATACGGAAGCGCACAACCATATCTTTTTCGTAAGGCTCAATATGGATGTCTGACGCTTTTTCTTTTACGGCTCGAAATAACAACGTATTCACGAGTTTAATAACCGGGGCATCATCGTCGCCAGCCTCTAAAAGATCGATGACCGGATCGTCGAGATCCATGTCTCCGCCTTCGATTTCGTCGAGACCCTCGAGGGCGGCGGTACTTTTCTCGTAAACGCGGTTAATGGCTTCTTGTAATTTGCTTGAGGTCACGACGATCGGATGGACTTTTTTCTCAAACAAAACTCGCATGTCATTGAGAGATTTTTGATTGAGAGGATTCGTGACTAATATGATGGCTCGCTGAGCTTCAATTTTAAACGGGAGTATTTCATTTGTTTTCGCGTAATTAATCGGGATGTTTCGAACAAGATCGACCGGGATATCATTATATGGAATTTCTTTTAAATGATCGACGCCGATACTTTTGCAGAGATCCGAGAGCGCATCTTCGGTGGATGTATACTGACGGCTCGACATAATCGATTCGACCGGCTCGCCTCGAGCCGTCGGCATTTTCATCAGGGACTTGAATTCAGGTTCAGTAATCGAAGTCCCTTTGAGGATTAAATTTTCAAGGCTAACGCCGGACATATTTTCCTTTTGTGTTTAAGGCTCCGCGCTTAGCTACCGCGCGAGAACTCTTGCTGAACTTCCCTTGAGTTGAATCGGTTGGTGCCTCTTGATTCGACGGCGCACCTTCTGGCGGTGCATCTTCTGAATCATCAGGATCCACCGACTCAGGAGCCGGTTGAACCGGATCAACGCCGGATTTCTTTTGCTCAATATACTCTTCGGTTTCGCTTTCTGAAAGCGCTTTGCGAGGAAGCTTGTCAACTTCATAACCGTGCGGATCTTGACCTTTCAAGTTCTGCTGAATGAAATCGATACGTTCGTTTAATTTCGCATTCAAAAGGTCCGAGCCGTCTTGCGAGTTACGAATGATTCTTGGAGTAATGAAAATCATCAAATTCTTTTTCTTTTTCTGAGACGACTTCGATTTGAACAGCCAACCGAGTATCGGAATATCACCCAGAACCGGTATTTTGGTTATCGATTCGGTCTGCTCATCCGACATGAGACCGCCGATAACCGCAGTGTCATTCGAATTGACGATAACATTGGTTTTAACTGAGCGAGTGTCATAGGCGATTGCCGCCTTACCCAAATCACCCGAGATTGTGGTGTTCGACAAAGAATCGATTTTTTGATCGATTTTTAGACGGACGCTATCGGTGTCCGGGCTGATATATGGCGTGAGAGTGAACTTTAGATTTAAATCTTTACGCTCGATACTTTGAGTCGCACCAACGGTGGTGGAAACCGTCGATTGAGATATCGGAACGTTTTGACCGACCACAATTTCGGCCTCTTCATTATCAAGTGCCGTAATTTGCGGAGTCGAAAGGATATTTCCTCCACCGTATGATTTAAAGAAATTCACCAGCGCCAAAAGACTCGGCACCTTCTGTTTGGCAGCGCCCACGGTCACTTCGACCAAGTCGCCAGTGCCAAACCCGAGAACCATACCTTGATCGTTTGATGGATCTACGAGCTTGCCGAGACCAGAACTACCACGGAATCCCGCACGGCCGAGACCGTCGGTTCCTGCCGCGAACTTATAGTAGTCGATACCCCAGTTAACGGTATCAGATGCGTTGGTTTCCATGATGACGGCTTTTACGAACACTTGGTCACGTGGAATATCAATTTTCGCTAAGATCGATCGGACAACTTCGTAATCGGTTTTAGCCGCGGTGATGATAAGGGAATTGTTCTCTTTATCGGCTGCAACTTTCACGTCGCCACCAAAAACAGCCTGGCTGCCAGCAACCGGATTCACCGTTCCAGTTTGAGCATTGATAGAAGGAGCAGCCGTCGATGACCCACTCGCGCCCGATTTGTTTTTAGACGATTCGGTTGCGATTCCGTTTAACACGTTAGCAATTTTCTCTGATTCTCCGTGACGTACGTAATACACGTACACGCCACCCGAATCTTCAGGGCGAAGTCTAAAATCGAGTTTCGCGACCAGCCCGCGTATCCGTTCGATACCCGCATCATTACCAACGACGATGATTGAATTTGTGCGTCCGTCGGGAAGAACGAGCGAGTAGTTCGCAGCGCCTGAACCACCACTCGACGAACTCGTCGAAGTACGGAAACGTGGGATACCCGGATTAAACTGATTCCCGTTTTTGCGGTCGCCTTTGTTAATAATTTGATCGATAAGGTCTGAAATATCTTTCGCACGCGCGAACTTGATTGTGATCACGACGAGTTTCTCTTCAAAACCCGGGACATCCAGCTGATTCAAAATCGTCGTTATGCGTTCGATGTTCGATCCGAAATCCGTAATGATTAAAGAGTTGGTTGGAGCATAAGGGCGGATATCACCGGCTTGTTTGTTTACGAGAGGGCGGAGTGTCTTTTCAACTTCTTCCGCAGAGATGTACTTCAACCGTACGATGCGGGTGATGAGCTGATCGGTGTTGGGGAAATAGCTTCCTGAGTACGTATCGATCGCCTCTTGGGCGGCAGTTGCAATCTGACGGATCTTCAAGAAGTTACCGCTCGGAACAATGGTGTATCCATTCATTGCAAGGGCAGTGAGGAATGCGCGGTAAGCCTCGGCCACCGTGATTCGGCTCGGAGCAATGATCGAAATCGTTCCGCTAACACCTTTTTCAAGAATAAAGTTTTTGCCGGTCAATTTCGAAATGGCCTTCACAACTTCCGCGATGTTCGCGTTCGGGTAATCGAAACTTTCAAT
Organism: Bdellovibrionales bacterium; assembly: GCA_043735865.1. Classification (GTDB taxonomy): domain Bacteria; phylum Bdellovibrionota; class Bdellovibrionia; order Bdellovibrionales; family UBA1609; genus CAYHVK01. The sequence continues at coordinate 1,100 of JAYTDP010000245.1, read as the reverse complement.
GAGGTTAGGAAAGTTCTCATCCGTAATGTCTTCGGGGTTCGCGCGAGAGAAATCGATATTCCCTTTTGCAGACTTCAAAGGAGCTTGTGAATTTGGATCTGCCGCCTGGTTCGGGCGCCGAGCTTGTGAGTACGCATTCGATGCGCCAATCACGAGAGAAAGAGAGATTAGCCAAATCCTTTTGTTCATACACACTCCTTGTGTGTGCGCAGGTGCGCAGTCTCAATCCCAATTAGCGAATTGAATAATTAAATTTTTCGTCGCGACCATCCCGCTCAACTCCAAGTTGAACGAAGCTGGCCTGGCGAAGTAGCTGGTAAGTTTCCATTGCCTTACCGGGGCTATTAATCGCCTCACCGTTTACTGATTTTATGCAGTCACCGATTTTAAAACCAAATTTTTCATACGGTGTTCCGGGCTGGATGTTTGTAAAACAAAATCCATCGGGTTGACCGTCGGGGCCGATACGTGGCTCCATCCGTGCTTGTTGAAGAAGAGAAGATAAATTCCCGGTCAAACCTTCTAGGTCAGAACGTTTTATCGCGAAATCGAAATTGCCTTCTTTTTGAACGAGATCGTTGCCGCCAAGAGTAGGGGCGCCCACAGCAAAATTGAATCCTGCATCTTCAGGCATCTCTTTGTATTCAAGACGACGAAGATTCGTGTTCATGAAGATGATCTTCTTGCGTTCCACTTTTTTGAGTTCGGCGATGTCGCCCATCATTTCATCAACGCCGTAAGACATGGTCGTGTTCGAACTGTTAATGGTGACCGTCGCGATCGACATCTTCGGATTAAAGTGAACGATCGTGCCGAGCAGCTCGATCGGTAAACTTGAAAGTACCGGTGCCGATTCATCTCCGCTTTGATTGTTTTTATCAGCTGAAAGCGGAGGAGGGATTTTACCGTCTTCTGAAAAGACGTTGCGATCCATGATCGAATTATAATCTTGTAGTTGCGCGATTTGCTGAACACGAGGGCGCTCTTGCTGTAGGGGCGGGGCCTCTGACGGGAGCATCGCAGGGCGATAAGAGAGGAGAATAAGATCGGCAAACATCCACCCGATAAGTGCTGCGATGAAAAAGCCGTAGTATTTCTCT
>JAYTDP010000244.1:0-4354 GCA_043735865.1 Bdellovibrionales bacterium | reverse complement strand
ACGCGCTCCAAGCGCGCGTGTTTGATCATAAACTTTTTCAAACTCTTATCGTTGAATAATACGCTGACTTTTTGGCCGTCGCCTTCGCCTTCCACTTGGAAGATCGAGCCGACACCAAAAATTGGATGCCTCACGCGATCGCCTTTTTGAAAGGCGCCGGTGCCTCGCGAACCTTCGGAATCAAATGCATCATCACCAAAATCTTCATAACTTGGAACCACTTTTGGTTCGAATTTACGGCGGATGACAGGGCGAGAGGGGCCCGCGGATTTTCGAGTCGCATTGTGATTAGCTTGAATCATATCGTCGTCCGATGCGATTCCATATTGACTCACATAACTGTCGAGAAATTTCGGCCGCTTCATTTCTGAATTCGACATGATGTATTGCGGAGGAATCTCGCCTAAAAATCGGCTCGGTGGGCGAAACTCTTCTTGGCCCCAAACTCGTCGGCTACGGGCGTAACTCATAAATAGATTTTCGCGAGCGCGGGTCATACCGACGTAACATAATCGTCGTTCTTCTTCGACGGCGGTCGGGTCGTTGGCCTCATCTTTTTTGGCTGACGGGAATAATCCGTCCTCGAGCCCAACAACAAAAACATTTTTGTATTCGAGACCTTTCGAAAGATGAAGAGTCATCATAGTAACTGCTTCAGCATCTTCTTTTTGCCGGTCCGAATCGGTGACCAATGACAATTGTTCTAAGAAAGCGGTGAGGGTTGCTTCTTCTCCACGTTCTTTTTCAAACTGCTGAATTGCATTCTGCAACTCTTCCAAGTTGTCGATGCGGCTTAACGACTCGGGCGTATTCTCTTCTTTTAGGCGATGAGCATAAGAAGTGAGATCGAGAATGCGCAGGTAAAGATCCGAGACTTTTTCGCTTCCCGCGTGTTGTCTTAGCGTTTCAATCAGATTTAAAAATCCATTAATTTTGCTACACGCGCCGGAGTTCACCATTCGACCATCTGCGACCGCACGTGCGGCATCGAATGCCGAAACCTTATGTTGAGAGACGTAGCGCGCGATTGTTTCAATTGTCGTTTTACCAATCCCGCGGGTAGGTGAGTTGATAACTCGGTAAAGTGCCAGGTCATCTTGAAGATTTAAAACGAGTCGCAAATAGCAAATAATGTCTTTGATTTCGTAACGATCGTAGAAGCGGACGGATCCAATAAGTCGGTAAGGTATTGAATAAGATCGCAATTGTTCTTCGAGCACGCGCGATTGCGCATTCGTTCGGTAGAAGATGGCGAAATTGTTATAGCTGTACATTCCGTGCAGCTCTTCGACTTTGCGAGCAACGAAACGAGCTTCGTCGTATTCATTTGCCTCGGCTTGAACGACGATTTTGGTGCCCGACTCATTATTGGTGAATAGAGTCTTGTCTTTACGCTGAGTATTTTTGCGAATCACGTGCGATGCCGCTTCGACAATATTTTTGGTCGAACGGTAATTTTCTTCGAGTTTAACAGTTACGGCTTCGGGGAAGTCTTTTTCGAAATCCAAAATGTTATTGATGTCCGCTCCACGCCAACTGTAGATCGACTGATCTTCATCGCCCACCACGCACAAGTTGCGGTGTTTGCGGGCTAACGCTTTCACGATGAGATATTGGATGTGATTCGTATCTTGATACTCGTCGACTAAAATATAACGAAAGCGGTCTTGGTAGCGATCGAGTACATCGGGATTGTTTTCGAAAAGCTCATAGGTTTTCATCAGCAGATCATCGAAATCCAGTGCATTCGCGCGTTTCATTTCATTTTCGTAGTGCTGATAAACTTCGATTGCCGTGTCGTCCATGACCATAAAGGATTTCTTGGCGACCTCCGCCGGCTTCAAGCCTTGCGTTTTAGCTTGGCTAATGAGCGCACGAAACATTTTTGGCGGATAGATTTTGTCGTTGAGGTTCATCTCCTCAACGATCTTTTTCAAGATTGAGAGTTGATCTCCATCATCGTAAATCACGAAGAAAGGTTGGTAGCCGAGGCGGTGGATTTCTTCGCGTAAAATTCGGGCACACGTGGAGTGGAAGGTCGAAACCCACAGATCCCCATAAACCGGGACGTTCATGCGATTCAAAATCGCCATGATTCGATGCTGCATTTCTTTGGACGCTTTGTTCGTGAAAGTAACCGCCAGGATCTCCTGCGGGGTGGCTTCGCCTTCCAAAATAAGCTGGGCAATTCGATAGGTTAAGACGCGCGTCTTGCCTGAGCCGGCCCCTGCGAGCACCAGGAGGGGCCCATTCAGTTGTTCGGCAGCTTTTCGTTGGACAGGGTTGAGGTCGTCTAAAAGTGAAGCCATGAGCTCAATGAGGTACTCCAAACTAGTAATTGCTTCAACTTTTAATCGGGCCTGTCGCTCGTCAAGGGGTTAAAAAAGCTTGATTTTTCGCTCCACATCGAAGAAAAACTATCTTCGTTTCATTGGAGAAAACTAAAGCATGGCAAAACTGAGCTCGATCAATAAGAACAACCGACGTAAAGATAAATCAGCACGCTACGTGAAGCACCGTACAGAGCTTCGCGAAACAGCCGTGAACATGAAGTTGAGCGACGATGTCCGCGCTGAAGCGCAATTGAAACTTCAAAAGCTTCCACGTGATACAAATCCAAACCGCGTTATCAGCCGTTGTTATTTGACTGGCCGACCGCGTGGCAATCTTCGTAAATTCGGTCTTTCACGTATGAAGTTCCGCGAACTCGCTTTGATGGGCAAAATCCCAGGCGTGACTAAAGCCAGCTGGTAGTATTCGTAAAAATTTTCGATTTAATAAAAAACCCAGGTTTAACCCTGGGTTTTTGTTTTTGGGAATGTCTAAATATGTACTTTAGAAATAGATCGGGAGGTCGGCGATCGGAATAAGGTCCCCGCCGGTGCTCGCGTCCGTACCGCTAACAAAGCCATCGCCCGCGCCAGTTCCGCCTGCTGCCGGATCAGTTGTGTCGCCAGTGTTGCTGTAGTCGGTTCCACCAGTCAAATCGACGGCTGGATCGGCTGCAACGACTTTCGTCGCTGATTTTAAATGGAGAACCGGCTTAAGATTGCAGCCGCCATTGCCTTTTTGAACGACCGATTTGAGTGCATCGAAATCGATGACTATTGAATACGTACTGCCGTTTTCCATTGTCACCGATTCAGGCATTTTGATCTTAACACCTGAACGTTGCGCGCTTGGCGTTTTCATGTCGCACACACTTCCATCGAGTTTGTTCGCATAGTGCCCAGTTTCTTCGAGTACTAAACGAATCTCTCGAACCTGTACCTGTGCCGGCATCTCAGTATTAATGATGCGTAGGTTGATACCATTTTGCAGAGTGAGCAAGTCGACGTTACCCATGCCTTCGGCGACGACAACTCGTTTCTTCATTCCGCCTTTTTCGAGCCACAATTCGACATATTTAATATTGACGTTCACTTTCGTGAGATCTTGGTTGGGAGCATCGACTAGGCTGATGTTGAGCATCGCCGGCTTAGATGCAAACGTGCTAGTTTTATCAATGCCGACTGTACCTGTCTCGGAACCTGGGTTACCACAATTCGCTAAAAGAAATATGGCCGGTAACATTGCGATTTTATTAAACGTACGCATACAACCTCCCTAAAGGTTGATAAATGGACTTATGAAGTTATTAGGGGGTGTGGAATGACGTGCTAAATCCCGCTGTAAAGACAGTTTAGCATGCAAGTCTAGTAAAAAAGAAGGTTCTCAATTTGAGACGTTTGAATTTGCGAGAGCGAAAAAAGATTAGACGAAAAATTTGAAATTAGCGGGCAATCCGTAATTCGGCTGCCCGCTTTCGAAACGTTCTTCGCGCTATTTGATGATGCGCTGAACGATTGCAGAGGGTGCGGTCGCGAGGATTTTCTTGCGTTGAACTGTAGCTGAAGCTTGATCTTCAAATCGACCAACACTGACTCGATACCAAGTTTTGCCATTCACCACAGCCGGTAAATAAAATGAATCGTAGCCCTTTTCTTGAAGCTTACTCGCGTAGCCTTTTGCTTCGCCTTCAGTAGCGTAAGAAGCGACTTGGACCGTGTATTTGCCAACGACTGAATTCGCGACTATCGGAAGCGAATTGGATGGAGCACGCGGTTTCGGCACGTCTGCTGTAGGTGCCATATCGTGAGCTAAGCGGTCGGCAGCGTGATCAACAGCGGCGTTAGTTTCATGGTTTGCAGCAGCAGCGCTATGAGTAGCACTCTCAACTTGAGGAGCCATTTTCGCTATTGCTGTATGAACTGCAGACGCGCGTTCAGTAGTGGGTGGCAGGGCAGCGACTTCGCGGCCTTCGGCAGCTGGGCGAATTTGGCTGGCGTGAGTATAGCCTTCAGTTGGCTTTGGA
>JAYTDP010000243.1:0-5985 GCA_043735865.1 Bdellovibrionales bacterium | reverse complement strand
TTTTTTGATTGCTGAGTATATGGGCACTGGCCATTCGAAATCACCGGTCTGGCTGCTAGCAGCCTTGCGAATTTGTACCGGATCAAAGTTGACGTCCTGCTGGCTCAGTATCTCCCCGTCCGTATCGAGCGTGTCGGTCTCGAGCCCTAACTTCACTTTCAAGTGGTAGCCTTTATCTCCGGTCAAAACGTAATCAGAAATTTTAGTCGCCTCTCCGACCAGCACAACCAATAAACCGGTTGCCATAGGGTCGAGAGTTCCAGCATGACCGACTTCGCGGGTACCCAGAACACGACGCACTTTTGCCACCACATCATGAGACGTCATCTTACCCGGTTTATTAATAAGGTAGAGGCCCGACTCTAGACTCGTGCTCACTCTTCTTCGTCCTGATTTTTCTTTGGGGTTTTTTTCGGCTTCTGCTCTTGGCTAATCTTATGCAGAAGACCTTCAATTTTAACCATGTGTTCGAAGCCGTGATCTTCGGCAAAAGAAATGCGCGGAATATACTTCATGTGAAGTTGCCCGTTCACGTGTTTTTGAATGTCGTAAATGTTGTCCTCGAGGATTTCCATAACTTGCGCACGGTCTTCGTCCGAACCAAAAACGCTGATGAAAATTTTTGCCGTGCGGATTTTATCTCCGGCATGGACACGGGAAACCGTCACGAGACCGGGAAGTTTCTGACTGAGACCACGAGTTAAATATTTTGCGACAATCTGCTGGAGTTCTTTTTCAACCCGCAGACTGCGTCGATTTTCGGCTGCCATTTAGACCTTTATAGTTGTCGTGCGACTTCTTCGACTACGAAGGCTTCAATCACGTCGCCTACTTTAATGTCGTTGAAATTTTCGATACCAATACCGCATTCGTAACCTTGAGAAACTTCTTTGACGTCATCTTTGAAGCGGCGAAGACTGTTCATCTTACCTTCATAAACAATGACACTGTTACGTAAGAGGCGTGCGCTATCCGAACGAGTGATTTTCCCGTCGATAACAGAGCAACCTGCGATATTACCAATTTTCGGCACAGAGAAAATCTCGCGAACTTCGGCACGTCCCGTTTGGCGTTCCACACGCGTCGGCTTGAGAAGTCCGCCCATGGCCTTCTTCACTTCGTCGACGAGGTTATAAATAATATTGTAGGTTTTAACTTCGACGCCTTTTTCTTTCGCTCGCTGGACCGCCACATTGTCCGGGCGAACATTAAAACCAATGATGATACCTTTCGCTGTCGAAGCGAGTAGGACATCGGATTCGCTAATTCCGCCGACACCCGTGTGAACGATTTTAACTTTCACTTCGGGAGTTGAAACTTTATCAAGCATTCCGCGGACGGCTTCGAGAGAACCCGAAACGTCGGCTTTCACGATCAGCGGCAATTCGAGAACCTGGCCCACTTTTACTTTGGCGAAAAGCTCTTCAAGTGAAGGCCCTTTGTTAGCAGCGGCTCTCGTGATTTCCATTTCTTTATGTCGTTGTTCGCCGATTTCGCGCGCCACAACTTCATCTTCAGTGACGTCAAATCGGTCTCCGGCAACTGGTGTTTCAGGTAAACCGAGAAGTTCGACAGGCTCACCTGGTCCGGCTTCTTTTACCGATTCGCCACGATCGTTTGTCATTGCGCGAACCCGGCCGACTGCACGACCGGCCACAATATTATCACCGATACGTACGGTTCCATCTTTTACGAGGAGAGTTGCAACTGGGCCACGACCTTTTTCAAGGCGCGCTTCGATGACTGTGCCCGTGCCATTGCGTTTTGGATTTGATTTTAAATCTTCAACTTCGGCGACCAGGAGAATCTGCTCGAGAAGTTCTTGGATACCGGTTTTTTTCAAAGCCGAAACTTCGCAGAAAATGTTCGTTCCGCCCCATTCTTCAGGGACGATTTGAAACTCGGTTAATTGCTGCTTAATTTTGTCGACGTTCGCACCCGGCTTGTCGATTTTATTGACCGCAATAATGATCGGCACTTCCGCCGCTTTCGCATGGTTAATCGCTTCTGCCGTTTGAGGCATAACGCCGTCATCGGCCGCGACCACAATAATCGCAACGTCAGTCACGTTTGCGCCACGCGCACGCATTGCCGTGAAAGCTTCATGGCCCGGAGTATCGATGAAGGTGACATAATTGGTTTCGTTTACTTTCACACGGTACGCACCTAAGTGCTGTGTAATCCCGCCCGCTTCACCCGACACGACATCCGCTTTACGAATCGCATCGAGAAGAGAGGTTTTACCGTGATCGACGTGACCCATTACAGTCACGACCGGTGCACGAGTGACCAAATCTTCAGTTTGCATTCCGTATGCAGCGGCTTCCATCAGTTGTTCGGCGGATTTCTTCGTATTGACGGCTTCGTAATTAAATTCACCGACCATAAGTGCAACGGTATCGAAGTCGAGATCGGTCGTCATCGACGCCATCACTCCACCCTGCATGAGCTTTTTCACCAAGACCGGAGCCTTGATACCCATTGCTTGCGCAAGCTCCGCAACTTTAATCGTTCCATCAATATTCAGCACACGTTTTGACGCTTTGGATGTCGTAATCTGAGTGCGTTTAAAATCACGTCCAACGGCGACTTTCTTTTTCTTCGGCTGGAAAATAACTTCCCGTTTTCGGAAGTCGGCCGAGTTAAATGCGACAACTTCTTCTTCTTTGCCGCCAGCTGCAGCCGCTCCACGTTTTTTCTCGCGCTCTTTTTCTCTACGACGCTCTTCTTCAAAAGGATCGATCGTCGGCATATCTTGCATTTGCGGTGCAGCGACGAAACCTGTTCGGATGTTTCGGACCTGTCCGCCTGGTCGATTGTCTCCGCCAGGGCGCGCGCCTTGCGGCTGCTGCGGAGGACGGGCTTTCGAAAGATCCATTCGGCCGATAATATTAGTCCGTCGTTGCGCGCCGGGAGCTGCGCCTGGTGCGCTTGAAATTGGTTTCGGACCAGTGTTTACCGGGGCCGCTTGGACAGCTGCTCCTACATTGCCGGAAGCATCGCCGCTTTCGCTTGCGTCACCAGATGATGCGGATTGAGAGTCGTGAGCGTAATCATTTGCTTCAGCGTTTTGAGCTGGCTCTTCGATTTTTGGAATTTCGCCAGCCTTACGGCGAATAACTGGCTTCTTAGCGATGGCTGCTTTTACCGGTTTCGCCTCTTCAACTGGTGCGACGGGAGCAGCGGCAGTTTTTGCCGAAGCTTTTGCCGCAACCACTTTCGGTGGAGCAGCAACGGTCGCTTTTTTCGCTACCTTCTTAACTGGCTTTTCTTCGTCATCAGCTTTAGTTGCCGCTTTTGCCGAAGTCTTCTTTACAGCCGTTTTTTTCTTGGCTGGAGCTTGGCTCTCAGTTTCTTCACGCAAACGTGTCTGAATTGTCTCAACCATATGGTCGTCAAGAACCGCCATGTGGTTTTTGATCGGAAGTTTCCATTCCTTGATCTTATCCATCAAGACGAGGGTTTCCAGGCCAACTTGTTTCGCAAATTCAAAAACTTTCACCTGACTCATTTATTCCTTAGTAGTAGTTGCGGCTTCGGAGTCAGAAGAAACTTGTTCTTTCGACTCTTGTTGTTTTAATTGAGATAATTCTTCTTTCAAGCGCTCTTCAGCCTGAGATTTAGCACTTCCTGTTGGAACATGGGCTTCCATTGCGGCTTTAGGAGCTTTCGGGATTTCTTTACCTTCAGCTTTATATTGTTCGACGAGGGCAAGTGCCGAGTCGATCAACACTCTTGCTTTTTCTTCGGTGTCATAACCGGCGATGCCCATCACTTCATCAACTGCCGATTCGGCGATCGCTTGGAACGAACTGAATCCAGATTGGAAGATGTTTTGTGCCATCGTCTCGCTCATATTCGGAATGAGCATGAGGTTGAAGATCGCTTCTGCAGATTTCTGACCCGCAGCGCTTTCGCTCAAGATATCAATTTTCCATTTCGACAATTTCGCAGCCAATCGGACATTCTGCCCTTTGCGGCCAATTGCGAGACTTAATTGAGAATCAGGAACAACAACTTCCATAGAGCGGTTGAGCTCATCGACAAATACTTTTTTGATTTCTGCCGGCGCTAAAGCGTTGCAGACGAAACGTGTGTGTTCTTCATCAAAATTCACAATGTCGATCTTCTCTCCGCGCAATTCTTGAACGATATTTTGAACGCGTGAGCCCTTCATGCCAACACACGCACCAACTGGATCAACCGTTGAATCTTTGCTGCGAACGGCGATTTTCGCACGCTGCCCAGGCTCGCGAGCCGCAGCCATAATTTCGACGATACCGTCGTAAATTTCAGGGACTTCCATTTCGAATAATTTAACCAAGTAGCGCTCATCCGCGCGAGACATAATGATCTGCGGACCACGAGTTGTTTGACGAACATCGGCGATGTAACCTTGAATGCGATCGCCCGGCTTATACTGTTCGCCCGGAATCTGCTCGCGCGGCGGAATGTAAGCTTCTGTGCGACCGAGATCGACGACAATAGCGCCTCTCTCCACTCGACGAGCGATACCGCTGGCGATTTCACCTTTGCGTTGTTCGAATTCATTAAAAATAATATCGCGTTCAGCATCGCGAACACGTTGAGTAATAATTTGTTTTGCCGTCTGTGCAGCAATACGACCCAGATCACCCGACTCTAATTTGGTACCGATTGTATCATTTAACTGTGCATCGGGATCGAGCTCGAGCGCTTCGCTCATTTTGATTTCAACTTCTTCATCGACGAAATCTTCGTCGTTCACAACTTCTTTAAATTCGAAGAGTTCGACTTCGCCGCTCTCTTCATTGTACTGCGCTTCGATCTCGCGGTACGTGCCCCATTTTTTTCTCGCAGCGACAAGCATCCCTTGAATAACAGCGTCGATTACGACCTGCTTCTCGATGCCCTTGTCTTTGCCGACCTGTTCGATAATTCGGCTTAGGTCGGTTAAAATTGCGTCTGCCATTGTTACCTCTTCTTCTCGTTTTTTACATAATCAAAGAGCACTTGCGCTCGTTTCACATTTGCGAAATCAACTTGAGCTGAACCCTTATCGAGATCCAGCGTGATTCCACTCTCATCAACCGAACTTAAAGATCCCTTTAAGCTTTGGTTTTTTTGTCCGTCTACCGTCGTAACAGTGACGACCGATACACGCTTGCCTACGGCCTTCTCGAAATGCCACTTCTCGCGAAGCGGCCGCTCGAGCCCCGGACTCGATACTTCCAGATCGTAATTTGCACCCGGAACGATATCTTCAACATCTAGGAGGAGACTGAGGCCGCGCGAAACATTTGCGCATTGCTCAATCGTAACCGCTTCGGTTGCACCTTCGACCATCACTCGAAGCACACGATGCTTGCCTGCACCCGTGAACTCGATGTCGTATAAAAGACAGCCTTCTCGTTCAGACACTTCTCGTGCGAGAGACTTTATCTTCTCAATCTTTTCTGCACTCAACATTTAAATTGATGCCCTATCGGTGATTTATCAAAAAAAAGAGGGCGCAAAAGGCCCTCTAACGGAGAGAGAATTAACAAAATATTTCAGTCATTGCAAGGGCTTATATTCGAAGAGGACAGCCGCTTTGCCGTCTTGGTAATAGTTTACACGACTCCCCTGCTCTTTGAAGCCGAGCTTACGATAGAGCGTCAGGGCCGGGTCATTTTCGGCATGAACTTCAAGCCAGAATTTAGCACTTTCGCCGCAGACACCGAGTAGTGATTTAAACAAAAGCCCCATAATTCCCCGCCCTTGCTGCGCAAATTGAGTTGCGAGCAGTGTAATCTCGAGCGCCTCGGGATTCGGCCGATAGAGGATGAATGCAACCAGTTGACTCGTCGAATCGAAAGCGCCGTAGCCTTTGCAGCCCACCAGCTCTTTTTTTAATTTTTCGCGGGTCCAATCTCCACCGAAAGGATAACGGTAATTATTACGCAATTCTTCATACAATTGATGGACGCTTTCGCGATCTTCCGGGCCGAGAGGTCGAAACTTTAA
>JAYTDP010000242.1:0-6499 GCA_043735865.1 Bdellovibrionales bacterium | reverse complement strand
TCTGGAGTCGGAATGATAACTCATCCAACTGTGTGCGAAAAGCATTGCGACCGCCTCACGATTGGCAGCGCCTGCCGCCTCATTGTTGTTACGGGTGGTCCGGGCGCAGGTAAAACAGCAGTGCTGGAAATGGCAAAAAAAGTTTTGTGCGAACACGTCGCGATCTTACCAGAGGCGGCATCAATTGTTTTCGGCGGAGGGTTCTGGAGACTTCAAAGTAAATCCGCAAAAACAGCAGCACAAAGTGCTATTTACCGCGTTCAAGTTGAGATGGAAAATTTGGTAATCAACGAAAACAAGTGGACGGCAGGCTTATGTGATCGAGGAACACTTGATGGATTGGCTTATTGGCCAAACGGAAAAGATACTTTCTGGGAAATGAGCCGGAGCCAAGCCAGTCAGGAATATCAAAAGTATTTTGCGGTGATTCACCTGCGGTCACCTTCTGATCAATTCGGATACAATCTGATAAATCCATTGCGCATCGAGAGCTCACTACAGGCGAGCGCAATTGATGAGAAAATTTCCCAGGCGTGGAACGGACATGAAAATTATCACGTCATATCAAGTGCCGAAAATTTTTTGACCAAAGCTCAAGCTGCAATAAAATTAATCACAAAATTTACCCCGGACTGTTGCCAGGTGGATACTGAGGATGAGTAATGGAAAAATGAAGGCGCTAATTTTCGTTGCGCCCGGTAAAATTGAGCTCGTAGAAAAGCCGATACCGCGACCGGGACCTACAGACGCAGTGATACGCATCACTACAACCACGATTTGTGGAACGGATGTTCATATTCTAAAAGGGGAATATCCGGTTCACGCCGGTCTCACAATTGGTCATGAGCCGGTCGGCATAATATCAGAGTTGGGCTCAGCAGTGACCGGGTATCAAATTGGTCAGCGAGTGATTGCTGGCGCGATTACTCCGTGCGGACAATGTGGATCCTGCCTTGAGGGCATACACTCACAATGCGGCGGCAAGCCGATGGGTGGCTGGCGATTTGGTAATACAATTGATGGTGCACAAGCGGAGTTTCTGCTTGTTCCGAATGCAATGGCAAATTTAGCGCTTGTTCCTGATCACTTAAGCGACGAAGAGGTTCTGATGTGTCCTGACATAATGAGCACGGGCTTTAGCGGAGCGGAGAGCGGCAAAGTAAAAATTGGTGATTCAGTCGCCATATTTGCGCAAGGACCAATAGGTCTATGTGCAACAGTCGGCGCACGGATGAGCGGAGCAAGTTTAATAATCGTGGTCGACAGCATCGAAGGGCGTTTGAAAATGGCACGTCAGGTGGGTGCCGACATTACGATTAACTTCAAAGCGAAAGATCCGGTGAAAACCATTTTGGAAGCCACCAACGGTCGTGGAGTTGACGTTGCCATCGAGGCTCTCGGGACAGAAGGTACATTTCAAAAGTGTATGCAGGTTTTAAAACCGGGGGGCACACTTTCGAGTCTCGGCGTATACGGTAACGACGTCCATATTCCGTTGAGCGCGTTCAGTGCGGGCCTGGGAGATCAAAAAATAATTACGACTTTGTGTCCCGGTGGAAAAGAAAGAATGAGGCGCCTCATGGGTGTGATCGAAAGTAAGCGAGTCGAGCTGAAGCCTATGGTAACGCATAGATTTAAGTTGAATCAAATCATTGACGCCTACGAGATATTCGCCAATCAGCGGGATGGGGTTTTAAAGGTCGCGATAACACCGTGAATGAAGGGTTCTGCGAATGAACGACGATCAGGATAGCAGCCGATACAAAACTGAAGATGGCAAGATCGTAATTGAAGTTGCCATTAAAAACTCACGCCAATTATTCAATGAGCGTGACCCGGCACCCTTTCGGGAGCGGGACCTGGATCACCAATTCGTCACCCATATAGTGACCGCAGTTGAAGAGTTCCCATTGCGAACAAAAATGAAAATCCGAATTATTTCGGCTGACCTAGATGATGTTAAATCTGCAACCGTTCAAGTCATTGGCGAAGCAATTCATACTTATTTTCGGTATGAATCGACGCTTGCAAAATCAAAGCTTCGCAGCAGACTCAGAACAGCGCGATACTTTTTTTTAATCGGCACCTTAACTCTTTTTGTTTGTTTAAGTTTGGCCGAGCTAATGAGTTCGGCAAAATCGGTCACCCATATTTCGAATATAGCAAGTGTTGGCCTTGTGATTATTGGCTGGGTGGCTATGTGGCAGCCAGTGGAAGCGCTATTGTACGGCTGGTGGCCGATTCGTGAGCAGAGACGGTACTTTGACAAAATTGCCGCGTTATCGGTTGAGGTGGTGAGTGACACGTTAGTTAAGGTCTAACGCAGGCACAATACTCAGCAAGGTCGACACGGGTGAGATGCTCATGTACACGACACCATGCATGTAGGGCTTTCGGGCGAAGAATTCAGTGATTTAAAATCGGCGATCGACGAGGCCGCCATAGTCGCAATCACGAATAGTCAGGGGATCATTACCTACGTAAATGACAAATTCTGTAAAATTTCAAAATATCCGCGCGAAGAACTGGTAGGAAACTCGCATCGAATTATTAATTCAGGTTTTCACCCCAAAGAGTTTTTTGTTCAAATGTGGGAAACCATTACGAGCGGGAAGGTTTGGGAAGGCGAAATTCGGAATCGAGCGAAAGATGGCACATTTTATTGGGTGAATACGACAATTGTTCCGTTCCTAGGCGCGAATAAAAAACCCGAACGATACGTTGCCGTTCGGTATGATATCACCGAAAAAATCCAGGTTCAGGAAAAGCTGACCATCGAGGCTCGCAAGTTAGCACTTAGTAATAAAGAGCTCCAGGATTTCGCATCCGTGGCTGCTCACGACCTACAAGAGCCCTTGCGAAAGATTCAATCTTTTGCAGATCGACTGCGTCTGAAATCGACGGCCGCATTAGATGCGGAGACAGTCGATTATCTCGAAAGAATCCAAAAATCTTCCTACCGAATGCAGACTTTGATTAATGACCTCTTAGACTATTCGCGGGTGGCAACCAAAGCACAGCCATTTGCACCGGTTGACCTTAATCAAATTCTGACCCAAGTCATTTCGGATTTAGAAATTCGTCTCGAGAAAACACAAGGAAAAGTCGAATGTGGCGATATTCCGAGGATTGACGCGGATCCGGTACAGATGACTCAATTATTTCTAAACCTGATTAATAATGCATTGAAATTTCACAAGCCCGACGTGCCGCCGATAGTAAAAATCAGCGGTCGAATTATCGAGGCGACTAAAAATCAATCGGCTATTTGCGAAATCACTGTGACTGACAACGGTATCGGGTTTGATGAGAAATATAAAGATCGCATTTTTACCATATTTCAACGTCTTCACGGCCGGCAAGAATACGAAGGCACGGGCATAGGCCTGGCCGTGTGCAGGAAGATCGTCGAGAGGCATGAAGGCACCATCACTGCGGCCGGTACCTTGGGCGAAGGCGCGACGTTCACCACCAAACTTCCCATTCACCAAAAGGCTGGATATCAAAATGAATAGAATAAAAAAATCGGTACCAATCCTAATCGCTGACGACGACGAGGAAGATCGAGAAATGGTCCGAGATGCTTTGAAAGAAAGTCGCCTGGCAAATAATCTGCATTGTGTGAAAGACGGCGAAGAGCTGATGGATTACCTCCATCATCGCGGAAAGTTCGAAGACCCAATTAAGAATCCATTGCCCGGGTTGATCCTTCTCGATTTGAACATGCCCCGAATGGACGGGCGGGAAGCCCTTCGAGAAATTAAAACCGACCCTCGCTTGCGGCAGATACCGGTCATCGTTCTTACAACCTCTAAAGCCGAGGAAGATATTTTTCGAACTTACGAATTGGGAGTCAATTCTTTCATAACTAAACCTGTTTCATTTGAGGATTTGGTGAAAGTCATAAAAACTCTTGGGAACTACTGGTTCGACATTGTGGAACTGCCGGATCCAGAGCACAAAGAATGAAAGATAGACCCATCAAAGTTGTCATCGTCGATGATGACCAAGAGGACTTTCTTATAACAAAGGATCTCCTCGATCACGTCGAGCCGGGGCTTTACGAAACTTTGTGGGTGCCGGAGTATTCTGCGGCTATAGAAGAAATAAAAAAACAAGAAGCCGACGTATTTCTCATCGACTTTAATCTCGGAGAAAAGACCGGCCTCGATATTCTAAAAGAACTACGATCTTTTAATGTTACCGTACCTATGATTCTTCTGACCGGCATGAGTGATCGTGAAATCGACTTGGCGGCCATGGAAGCAGGGGCGGCGGACTTCTTAAAGAAAAATCATTTATCAGCAGAGATATTAGAGCGTTCGATACGATATTCGATTAAAGGCGCAGATGACATGACGAAGATCAAGAGGGCCGAGAAATCAAATATAGAAAAGGAAGTCGCTGAAGCCGCAAATTCGGCCAAAAGCCGCTTTCTCGCTCACATGAGCCACGAAATACGAACGCCTTTAACCGCTATGCTGGGATTCACCGAGCTGGCTAGCGATTTGAACCACTCCAGTGCCGAGAAGGCTCAGTTCATGGGAATAATTAAAAAGAGTGGCGATCACCTTCTCCGAGTTATCAATGACATATTGGATCTGTCTAAAGTTGAAGACGGAAATTTCGAAATTGATCCTAGTGAATTTGATGTTCGCGAGATCTTGGCCGATGTGGTCTCGCTCTTTGAGCCCGCCGCCGAAGGTAAAGGTCTTAAAATTATTTTGAAGGTGGACGAAAAGCTATCAAGTTGCATAAGATCAGATCGACGTCTCCTTCATCAAATCTTGCTGAACATGGTCGGTAACGCCGTTAAGTTTACCACTCGTGGCGAGATTGAGATCGAAGTTAAATCTGAATCGTCGAACTCTGCATTTACAATTTCAATTACCGATACGGGCCTCGGAATGACTGGCGATGAACAAAATAAACTCTTCCAGCCGTTTTCCCAAGCAAATGCCAGCCTCACGCGAAAATTTGGCGGTACAGGATTAGGTTTGGACCTATCCAGAAAATTGGCGCGTCTTCTTGGCGGAGACCTTACATTGGCCAATAGCGCACCCGGGATCGGGAGCACTTTTGATTTGAATCTGCCCTTTCGGGTAGCGGGCCCGGATGCAAAGAATTTGAAGGCGCAAGTCCCGCGATTGCATTCTTCTGCGACCATGCGGGTGCTTGTGGCGGAAGACTCCCCCGACAACCAGTTGCTCATCAAATGCTTTCTAAAGGGAACCGGAATTGAACTGAGTTTTGTTGGTAACGGAAAAGACGCGGTAGCAAAAGCCAACTCTGAAGAGTTCGACGCAATTCTAATGGATATTCAAATGCCCGAAATGGATGGCTATGAGGCAACCAGCTTACTGCGAAAAAGCGGCTACTCAAGACCAATCATAGCTCTTAGCGCACACACGTTCAAAGACGAGCAGACAAAAGCTCGGCTTTCTGGTTTCACGGATTTTGTGTCAAAACCGATTTCGCGAGTGAAACTTATAGAGGCACTACGCGACCTTCGAATTCTAATCTGAAAAGCGAGTTCAGTCTTCAACCCGCGAGACTTCGATGCCTACCGAGCGCAAAATTGCGACCGAGTCGGCGAGGCGGTATTCAGTGCGATAAAATACTTTTTTGACGCCGCCCAGATTGATCAGGCGTTTTGCGCAGGCAACGCATGGAAGGTGGGTTACAAAAACATGTTTTTCGGTGGAGCGGGGGGAGTCGCAGTTAATGACGGCGTTTTCTTCAGAATGTAAGCATCCGCAGTTTCCGGCTTCGTTTCGGTCACATGAATTTGGAAGACCGGCAGCATTTCCGTTATAGCCGATCGCCAGAACTTTGCGGTAATCGGTCGAAGTAATGACTGTTCCCACTTTCATTCTCAGACAAGTGGAGCGCGCGGCCAATGTATGCGCGAGATCCATATAAATCTCTTCAAACGAGGGTCGGGTTTTTTGAATTTCTTGATCGCTCATGGCGGCCATCCTAGCGCAAACGTGAGGAGATAGTCACACGCTAATTGCGACGTTAGTCCGTCTTTAGACCAGGTCCATTTAAACTCCGAAAGTGTATCCCGATGTTACACTCGTGAACACAACATATATATTTGCAGCATTGATGGTTTTCGCTTCGACTTCGTTTGCCGAGAGCTACCCCGGCGCCGACAATGTCTCGAATGACCTTCAAAGCCTGATTCAAAAAGTCGAATCGAAAACTGAAGTTGAAATTAAATGGGCACCGAATGCCAAATCAAATACCAGCCAAATGCAGTGCTCGGAAAACCGAATTGTTTTTTCGGTCAACAGCAAACAAGAAGAAGCCTCGTCGACCGTTTATTATCATTTGAGAAAAATTGGATTTTTGTTTCCCCACCCGAGAATTGAAATTCTTCCGCCTCTAAAAGACTTGAGAAGTTTTTGTGGATCCACCGTCGAGTGGAGTCCACGACTTAAAAACCGGGGCTTTCACTTGCATACCCAGCATCCGTCAGAGTTCCTCGCGGGCT
>JAYTDP010000241.1:0-2491 GCA_043735865.1 Bdellovibrionales bacterium | reverse complement strand
CAAACCGCTTGCGCCAGATCTTGGTCAACATAATTGGCAACGCAATCAAGTTTACCGATCACGGCGAGATACGAGTGGAAGTTTCATGTAGCCCAAGTTGCGAGTCCGCCAAAGAACTCGTATTTGAAGTTTTCGATACTGGTCCGGGCATCGAGCCCGAGCAGTCACAGCGCCTTTTCAGTTGGTTCACTCAAGCCGATGCGAGCACGACGCGAAAGTTTGGTGGCACTGGCCTCGGTCTCGCGCTGTCGCGGCGGCTGGCGAATTCTATGGGCGGCGATGTCTTTTTAAAATCGTCGAGCGAGCGCGGATCGTGCTTCGTCGTGACTGTCGCGACGAAACTCGAAGGCAAAACGATGAAGGCGATTGAAACAGAACGTCCGAAGTCTTGCGAAGACAATTTGAAAGGAATGAAGGTGCTGCTTGTCGATGATGCACCCGACAACCGAGCTCTGGTTGAAAAATTACTCCATAAAAAAGGAATTTCAGTCGAGACTGCGCAAAATGGCTGCGAAGGTGTCGAGAAAGCCTTAAGCGGATCGTATGATTTGATTTTAATGGATGTGCAAATGCCCGTGCTCGGTGGAGTGGAAGCGACCGAACAACTAAGAAAAGCAGGCGTCACCACGCCGATCATTGCCCTCACAGCTCACGCGATGAAGGAAGAACGCGAACGCACACGCCGAGCCGGCTGCAATGCGCATCTGACTAAACCGATTAATTTTAATGAATTGTATTCGACGATATCTGAGCTTGGGCCCGCTTAAGGCGTCCGACTAAAATCTCAGCTAAAGGGCCGTTCGAAGGCCTTTCAATAAACCGAAGTCTCGCATGAATAAGTCGCATAACATAGAGGCGGGCCTGCTCGTTGATTATACCCGGCGGCGAACTGGCAATCGACGCGGCTGCCTCTTCGAGAATACGCACGGTGCGATCTTCACTTTGATCGTAAATGGCAGGAGTAAAGATGCGGGCTATTGCTCCGTATTTGATTAAATGTCCGAGGAGCTGCGAAGTCGGCGGCGCTTTCTCCGTATCATCGTCATTTAGTTTCGACTGAAAGACGTCATCGATAAGCGCCCAAATTGTAGCGACACTATGTCGACGGACCTGCTCCGCGAGAGAAAAATTCCCACTTAAAACACGCGTTGCAACAGGTTCACTAATTTCAAAAGTGGGCCCGATATGGTGGCCGATTTTAGAAACCGGCTCGCCTCTGACAAAATAATTTCGAGCAAGAATATAGCGGGCGACTTCTGGGTCATACTGCCCGTCTTTTTCAACCAGCTCTTGCGCACCGAAACCATTGAATGTGACCAACTCCAATCGTAACGGTTGCAAACCTTGCTCGAGACGAATTTGTTGAACTTGATAAGCAAAGGCTTGCGCCAGCCCCCCGCCCAAACTATGGCCGGTAAATATCCATCGCTTTTGCGCCAAAGCTCCACCCTGATCATCCAGATACTGACAGCTCGTAAAAATAAATTTTAATCGCGACATTTTCTGTAATTGGTTACGGCCCATGTCGAGATCGGAAATCAGGTCCAAAAACGATTTCGTCCCGGCGATCGAGAGGATCCAAGATTGCTCCGGATCGCGTGGCTCGAGAATCATATATTTTATCCCGGATTCGGGCTCGGCGAAATAAGCGTAGAGTTTATACTGAGATGGAAGGGACCGGTTAAAGGCGTTGAATTTTGCGACGAACTCCTGCCCCGTCTTTACAGTTTCAAAATCGGGTAAGTCATAAACAATGTCTGAAGCTTTTAATGCTTTTTTATACTTCAGATCACGCGAAATATTTTGCTCGACAGTCAGTTCGCTTCTCGGGACAACCCGGGGTGGTGGTGGCATCGCAATTCGCGTCGATCCTGGGCACACGCCAGGCGGAAAATTGGCTGAATTGGTGCGCACAAGGATGCGTTTATCAAACGGATCGATGTTATCGGCGTGAGCGGTAATAACGCCGCAGATTGAAAAAAAGAGAAGGCATACGAAGAAAAGTGATAGGGGCGATCGCAGATTTGTGGGCATTGAGCTCTCTATTGGGAATGGCGGTTATGTCACGTTTAGAGAGCGAAAATTATGCCACTTTTAAAAAGCATTACGAAGATCACGTACATTACGAAATGTTGCGATGTCGGATGCAGCTAGAAAAGGATTGAACGCCTTCTCCTGCCCCAGCTTCAGCGGGTGATATTCATGGTAGCCATGGAGGCTAATTTCATACTGATCACAAAACTTTTTGTTATTTTGGTAGTAGTCATGAGCACAGAAAATAAGCGCGTCGTCGGGCAAACTTTTAATTTTACCGAGGGCTTCAAACATATTTTCATAAGTGCCCTCGAAGACCCTGCCGCAGCCGAGAGCGAAGAGCACGTCGCCAGAAAAGAGCCACTTTTTCTCAACCTGCCAATAGGCGATGTGACCCATGGTGTGTCCGGCGAGTTCGATAATTTGAAACTCAATTCCGTCGAGTTTCAAAGTCTCG
>JAYTDP010000240.1:0-7293 GCA_043735865.1 Bdellovibrionales bacterium | reverse complement strand
GCGAGAATTTGTTTTTCACCAACGCTTAAGTTTCCGCCGCGTTCTTCAACTTTGCTCTCGATATTCTGATTCATTCGTTCGTACAGGCCCATGTGTGTCAGCGCTTTCTCGGCCATCGGGCGCGAGATCCGCTCATCGTGCAAAGTGACATTCGTTAGAAAGCTTCCGTTAAATATAAACGGATCTTGTTGAACGACTCCTAAGCGTCCGCGCAGACTTGCGCTCGAAATTTCACTTAAATCAACTCCGTTAATTGAAATAGATCCTTCAGTGAACGGGTATAATTTCTGAAGGAGTGCGACGAGAGTCGACTTTCCGCTTCCAGTTCGTCCGACAAGTGCCACCGATTCGCCTTTGCGAATAGAAAAACTAATGTTCCGAACGGCATACTGCGAGTCCGGACCATATCGAAACGAAAGGTTCTTATACTCGATCGTGCCCATAACAAAGTTTTTCCCATCCGCTTTCTCCGTGGGTGCATCAAGCAAGGCATAAAGGCGATCTGCGCCTGCTAGGCTATTTTGAAACTGATTGTAGCGTTCGAGCAAAGTACGAATCGGCTGATAAAAACTTTGAACTAGAAGAACGAATGAGACAACCTGCCCAATAGTGAGGGCCAAATGCTCTCGAAAAAGCGCACCGAATAATAGCGCCGATGCAATAGTCGCGACATTAAAAAATGCGAGGATGGGCCATAACAACGCAAACTGCTTCACGGCTTGCAGTTGCGCTTGTTTATATTCACCCGAGAGTCGCCCAAATCCTTCTTGTCTTTGTCCGGTCTGATTAAAGAGCTGAAGCACTTTCATGCCATTTAAACTCTCGGCCGTGAAAGCGTTCTGCTGGGCCATTTTTTTCTTCGTTTCGGCTAAATGAAAACGCGCTTTCCGGCTTGCGTTCATCGACATCCACACGGCCAGCGGGGTCGCAACTAACGTCAACACCGAAAGCAGCGGCGAAACGTACAGCATCGCTATTGCGATCGTAATCATCTCGAGCGTACTAACGAAAATGGCGGTGAACCCTTGGTTGAAAAGATCTCCGAGACTTAAAACGTCATTCGTCACCCGCGTGACAATCCGTCCGCTGGGATTTTTGTCAAAATACGAAACCGTGAGAGTCTGGACATGACTAATCAGTTTTTCTCGTAAATCAAAGAGTACGCGGTTTCCTAACTTTTCCATTAGAAAGGCCATCGAGAAGGCGCACGAAAGACGGAACACTTCGGCAATTAAATAAATGGCCGCAACTTTTTGCACGACAGGCATATTTTTTTCGCCGATGCCGTGATCGACTGCATATCCAAATAAGAATGGAAGAAGCCGCCCAAGTCCCGAGAACGCGAGTACCAAAAAACAAATGAAGATGAGACGCCCGCGCTGCCGGGCGATGAGTGGCCACAGCCGCATGAAAAGCTGTCGCAAAGTCATCTGCGACGTGATTTTATCTTCGGCTATGAACTCTTTATTCTCCGAGCTCACGTCGGCACCTCGCGAGGAAGAGGCGCATCTTTTTGCAGGTGATAAAGATTCTGGTACGTCGGGGATGTCGCAATCAATTGATCATGAGTGCCCAGTGCTTCAATGCGGCCGTCTTTTAAAACTAAAATCTTGTGAGCCCACCGTACGCTTTCGATTCGGTGACTGATCACAATCGCCGAGGACAAAAGGCCTCGCAACTGCTTTAAAATTTTTTCTTCCGTCTTCGAATCGACCGCACTCAAAGAGTCATCAATCAAAATGAGGGGAGTCTGCCTCGCCAACGCTCGCGCTAAAGTGAGGCGCTGCTTTTGTCCACCGGATAAATTGATTCCGCGCTCGCCCAGAAAGGCGTCGTATTCTCCTGGGAAAGCGCGAATCTCTTCAGACAAATCGACTGAATGCACGATAGACTCAAGGTGACCCGGCCGAAGATTTAATCCTAAAGAAATATTTTCGCTTACTTTATTTGAAAATAAAAATGCATCCTGCGGCACAACCGTCACAATTTTGCGCAAACTTTTAAGCGCAATTTTCTCAACCGGCCGTTCGTTAAATAAAATCTCGCCCGCGGTCGGTGTGAAGACGCGGCCTAGCAAATCGATGAGAGTCGTTTTTCCACTGCCGGTGGGTCCGATGACTCCGAGAATTTCGCCACTCTTCAAACTAAAACTGACATCGGTCAAAACATCCGCTCGACCCGCGGGATAAGAAAACGAAAGGCCGCGCACTTCAAGAGAAGCGAAATAATCGAAATCTTCTTCTCCCAGATCGACAATCTCTTCTGGAATATCGAGCACGGTTTTAATTCGCGCAAAAGAAGCATGTCCCTGCTGAATGTGGCTCATTCCCATGCCGATGGCGGTCGCCGGCCACTCCATCCTCTGAATATATTGGTAAAATGCGAAAAGCGATCCGACCGAAACTGCACCGCGCATGACGTCCGGCGCCCCCACCAAAAGCAAAACCACCGATCCGAACGTAATCGCAAATTCAAGAGGTGGAGTGAACGAGGCATCTAAGAATGCCGTCCTGTTCGAAATATTTTCGAACTCACGACTGCGCAAATTAAAAAGCCGCGTATGCGTATGTTCTTGCACGTACGCTTTAATCACACGAACGCCGGTGATGATTTCTTGTGCGAATCCCGAGAGTGAGGCGAACTTAGCTTGTCGCTCTTCGTATGCTGCATTCAATGCTCCCATTAGTTTATTCGCAATGAATGGAAGGAGCGGCATCAAGATCAGACATTTCCATGTCCATGAAACCGATATCGAAAGCATCAATGGCGGCACAATCATCAAAATGAAAATCGCATCTAGAATAATCAGAATCCCGGGGCCGACGGCCATTCGAAAAGCCTGAATATCATTGATCATGAGGCTCATTAATTCGCCGACTGGAGTTTTGCGTAAATAACTTTGTCCAAGTCGCGTGTACTTCGCGAACAATACATTTTGCAGATCCATTGCGGACGTATGAGAAAATTGTCCCCACAGATACCGCCAAGAAAATCGCGTGAATGCGAGGGTAAATGTAATGACGAAAATGATTCCAATCGTTTTTAAAACATCATGAAATGGTGACGCATTTCCAATCTGGTCAATCGCTCTTCCGACAAAATACGGGGGAAGTGCATCGAGAAAGTTGGTTCCGGCAAGCGCAAGAATGCCCAAAACAAAAACGCGTTTATTTTTGCGGATATAATATCTTATGGGTGAGGCATTCAATTGCTGCTGATCTTCGGAGCTCAAGGGCATCAAATAGAATTAGCAAAAAAAAAGCGCCCTTGCGAGGCGCTTTTTTAATTCAAACTATCGAGAGCGATTAGAAGCTGAGGAGTGCGTCGACGTCCAATTTACCGTTAGAAACGGATTTGCCGTTCAACGATGCGATTGGTTTAGCCGATCGGATCAAAGCTTCTTTCACTTCTCTCCAAGATGCATCCGGATGTTGCGAAAGATAGAGTGCAGCAGCGCCCGACACGTGCGGAGTCGCCATTGAAGTTCCATCCCAGTTTGCAACGATTCCAAGCATTGGAAGATTGATGACCGTGTCGCTGTAGTTGCTACCAACAGTTGTTGAGAACACTTTCACGCCAGGAGCACCGATATCAACTGTGTTTTTACCCCAGTTTGAGAAAGCTCCGAGACCGTCTTGTGCATCAACGGCTGCAACCGATACGATGACATCGAGGTCGTAAGAAGCTGGGTAGCCCGGTTTCGCATCACTGTCATTGTCGTAACCAACACCTTGGTGACCGTTACCGGCTGCCGCGATGAAGATTGCACCTTTTTGTTCAGCGTACGAAATGGCATCACGGAGTGCTTGGTCAGCTGGATCTTTTGGATCTGTGCCTTCTGAACCCCATGAATTTGAAAGAACGCGTGCGCCATTATCAACAGCGTAAGTGATTGCTTTGACCGCGCCTGCGATATCGCCTTCGCCTTTTTCGCTCAAGAAACGCATCGCCATGATCGAAACGTTGGGAGCAACTCCCGAAACGCCTTTGCCATTAAATCCACGTGCCGCAATATTACCTGCGCAGTGAGTTCCGTGACCTGGGTTTCCGCCCGTCAATAAATCAAGACCCGATTTTGCCAAATCGAATGGTTTATTGTCGTTTCCAACCGCATCCCAACCGATCAAATCATCGATGTAGCCATTGCCGTCATCATCAATGCCGTTTGTCCATTTTGGGTTACCGTTCGCGTCAGTTCCGTCTTCTCCCGGATTTCTCCAGAGATTATCAACGAGATCTTCATGCGTGTAATCAACGCCAGTGTCGATAACTGCAACGATCACGTTTGGATCACCTTTAGTTTTGTTCCAAGCGTTACGAACCCCGATATCCATCATTCCCCATTGCGAGCTGAATAGTGGGTCAGAGCCAGTGCCTGGTGCACTTTTCGTAGTTGGAAGATCTGGATTATCTTCTTGTGCTTTTTCGCCACACAATCCCGGGATCGGGCAAGATCCAAGAGCGCCGGCTTTTACGACTGCCGCACGGGCCGCCTCGATGCCTGGAAGTTCAAGTTTGATCGAGTAGTTCGGCTGCGCCGCAACCACGCCTGGCTTAGCTTTGAGGCTTTGTAGGCTCATCAAAGAATTCGCCGGAACAGTGACATGATACCAACCGATTTTACCCAGCTGATCTACTTTTGTGTTTGCAGGCATCGTGCTTACAAACTTAATTAGGTTCATCTGTGAACCCCCTTCAATCTTCACGAGAAAATCATTTTTCCCTGAAGCAAAGGCCGTAACAGAAACTCCAAGTCCGATAATCAAAGCGATTGTCGATTTCATAATGGATTTCATTTAATTCCCCCTCCGTGGATCGTTTTATTTATTTAGAGACCGAAATGTTGGGTTGATCCTAAACCCAGCCTAAAGTCTGTTTTCTTAGTCGTTTTAAATTGAAAGTCGATTTTGAAATATTTGCAAAGGCTAACTGGACTTTAGCCCAATGCATAATGAAATGCGCAGGCAAGGCAGTATGGTTGAGTGCTATATGCCTCTTTGATAGAGTTTGAAAACTGAATGAAATAGAGAGTTTACAAGGACATGACATGGCAGATGCTCTGATCGACACCTCCAAATCCTTCGCCTTTACTTCGCGTGTAGACGCCATCAAAGCATGGGGCCGCAAGAACTCATTGTGGCCTATGCCGTATGGTACCGCCTGCTGCGGAATCGAACTTATGTCTGTGATGGGACCAAAATATGACCTCGCGCGCTTCGGTGCCGAAGTCGTTCGCTTCTCTCCACGCCAAGCTGATTTATTAATTGTAGCCGGCACCATCACTGAAAAAATGGGTCCGATTATTCTTCGCATTTACGAGCAAATGCTCGAGCCCAAATATGTAATCGCAATGGGCGCGTGTGCTTCGAGCGGTGGATTTTATCGCGCGTATCACGTTATGCAGGGAGTAGATAAAGTGATCCCTGTCGACGTTTATGTCCCGGGATGTCCGCCGACACCAGAAGCTGTTCTCGACGGTGTGATGGTCATCCAAAAAATGATCGAAGACAACCAGCCGCGCCCTTGGAAAGATACTTGGCGCCCAGGAGTGATGCGATGATGTCCCTCGATTCGGTCCGCTCCGATTTATCTCAAAAATTTCCGGTGAATGCATTTGCCTATGAAAACGCTTTTGGCGGCAACGTCATCAATGTTCCGAAAGAAGAAGTTATTTCGGTTCTTCGTCACTTGAAACACGATTTGCAATTCGATTTCTTGATGCACATTTCAGGAGTCGATTATCCCAACCGCACTCCGCGATTCGACGTCGTGTACGAACTTTTCTCCTCGAAAACAATTTCGCGCATCCGAGTGAAAACTCAAGTGGGCGAAGGCGAGTCGATCGATACGGCGACTGTTCTTTGGCGTGGAGCCAACTGGCTCGAACGTGAACAATACGACATGTACGGTTTGATTTTTAGAAACCATCCGAACCTCACTCGTATTCTCGTTCATCACGAGTTCGTCGGACATCCATTAAGAAAAGACTATGATGCGAATAAGCAGCAACACTGTCTCACTTCGCAACCGATCTTTTTCCAAGACGAACCGAACTATAAGCCTGATCCAAATAAAAACTTAATGCCTCTCAATATTGGTCCGTCGCATCCAGCAACGCACGGAACACTTCGTGTGATGGCCGAACTCGATGGCGAACGCGTGAAGCGCGCCAATGTCGAACTGGGATATTTGCATCGTTGTTTCGAGAAAATGGCCGAAACTCATCCGTACAATCAGATCATCCCGTATACGGATCGTTTGAATTACTGTTCGGCACCGATGAACAATGTGGGTTTCTGTAAAACGGTTGAGAAAATGCTGGGAGTCGAAATTCCTCCAAAAGCGCAAGCGATGCGTATCATCTTGTGCGAACTTTCGCGCATTATCGATCACATTGTATGTATCGGAGCAAATGCGGTCGATCTCGGCGCATTGACCGGGTTTTTCCATCTCTTTCAATTTCGCGAGATGGTTTACTCTCTGTTTGAAAAACTTTGCGGCGCTCGGCTAACGGTTGCACTCACTCGCGTGGGTGGAATGTCGAATGATGCTCCCGACGGATGGTTCAACGAAGTTCTTCAGTTCTGCGATAAAATGCAACTCGGTATCGAAGAGCTTGATCGCATGCTGACTGGTAACAAAATTTGGATGCAGCGAACCCAAGGTGTCGGTGCAATTTCGGCCGAAGACGCAATTACTTGGGGATACACAGGGCCACTCTTGCGAGCGACCGGCATGGGTCTCGACCTTCGCAAATCGGATCCTTACTATGGCTATGAACAGTTAGACTTCGACGTTCCAGTTGGAACAACGGGTGACGTTTACGATTGTTTCCTCGTGCGGGTTGAAGAAATGCGCCAATCTCTCAAAATCGTTCGCCAGGTCTGCAAGAATGTCCCGGGCGGCGATTACACTATTCGCGATAAGGCGATCGTTTTGCCTGAGAAAAAAGATGTGTACGGAAATATCGAAGGGCTCATGAACCACTTCATGCTTGTCATGAAAGGTTTGCGTCCGCCGGTTGGTGAAGTTTACGACGCGACCGAGGCGGCCAATGGCGAACTCGGATTTTATTTGGTGAGTGACGGCAGCGGAACTCCGTATCGTCTAAAATGTCGCGCCCCTTGCTTTGCTATTTATCAATCGTTCCCGTCACAAGTGACGGGCGGATTACTCGCCGATGTCATTGCTATTTTAGGAAACATGAACGTCATTGCTGGAGAACTTGAGAGATAACATGTTTAAAATGTCTGCTGAAGGCGAAGCCTTCGTAAAAAAAGAAGTCGCAAGATA
>JAYTDP010000239.1:0-4037 GCA_043735865.1 Bdellovibrionales bacterium | reverse complement strand
TCGAAAGTAGATCCCACTTCGATTCTATCTCTCTATTCGAAACATACTGTCGGCAGCATCCGAACCGCCGAAGAAATTCGCAAATTCCTCAACATCCCGAACGCACGCGTTTACACGGCATGGAACGCGCAGAACCAATTGAAAGCCTATGCGGTCGAAGGCAAAGGCGCCGATCTCAAAGGTTACATTCACGAATGGGGCGGCGGCGTTCAAGAGCTCGTTTATTTATTTTCGCAAATGCGAAAAGCTGAAGGCGGCCCACTGACTGCCATCATGCCCAAGCAATCTCAAAACCTTTATCGCGCGTTGACTGAACACGGAACAATCTCGAACGATGGATTTTTGGGCATGATCCGCCCGCTTATCACTGCGAATATCATTACAAAAGTAAAACGGTATGCGCTGAGCTTAGGCATCAAAGATTTTGTCTTTGAGCATCGAAGTGACGGCACTTTCGTTTTTGGCCGAGGCCAAGATATTTTTGAAACCCATGATTTGAAGGCATTTACCAAAGTCGTATTTGGTTCGCCCGACTCGACCGAGTTTCAAGAATTGCTTTCGCCAATCCTCCCTCTCCCGATGTGGATTTGGGGCTGGGATTCCGTCTAGACCTTCGTAAGGCTCGACTCATTTTGACTCAATATTAGTGCCGGTCCACCCGATCCATTTAGAGACATGGAATGGGGATCGATATGACAAACACAAAATTCAAAAATTTATCGCGTTTGGCCGGACTCACTTTGCTTTTTATGGCTCTCGTGAATTGCGGTAAAGATATTAAAGTTGGCCTTAAAGATTTAGGTACGGAATCAAGCCCGGACGCAATCGATCAAGCGCTTCAACAAGCAGCCGCTGGAGCCTCTCTCGCAAATGCGAAGACCGGACAAATCGTTCACTTCGAAGAAAATTACACTGTCGATCTCAATGCGGTCATACGAATCGCTGATTTCATTCGTACTTTTAAATCGCGCGTGGATGACTCAACCGGGTCGAAGTTTTTCATGAATGAAGATTATTACGGATATGATGTCGACGGAAACGTCAAAGAAGAGAAACATTCAGAAGTGACCTATGAAATGAAAAAAGCGATGGAGGCGGCATCAGCAGCCATCAAAGCCAATTCAGCATCGTCGAACGAAATTTGCGGCGCTGTCACTCAAGACGCTGACGGCAAGAAGTTCGATTGCATTCGATACTATAACTTTAATACCGTTCACACGGTCGAGGCACCTCCGGCAAAAGCGAAAGCGCGACCGAACTGCGGCAATATTCCGGGCTGCCAACTCCCCGTCACAAAAATCTCATTTGATCGCGTGAAATTACTCGAAGGTAAATTTGTACAGAAGGAAATATTCGAAATTGGCGCTTCATCGACCGTGCCGTTTTTGTTTCCGGACCTTGGCATGCCGATCAACTATTTTTGCTTGTCAAAACTTTACCAAAGCGAAGAGCGCAGCTATTTCGTGAATAAGTGCACTGTCCTTCGCGATCTGCAGCTTTAAGGCAATTCGTCATCTAAGTTGCTATCAGCTAACAATGACGTGCACTCTTGAATTTTTTTTGAGGCTCTTTTAAACAATGTCACCGCTTGACTCACGGGCGCGATAAGCATTCGCGCCAATTCGACCCTTACGAATCCAGTTACCAACGGCGAAATGGTCAGGCGTAATAGTACCCGTTGATCATACTTATCCGTATAGGTGAATGCATCGCCGAATGGCGATGGCGGAATAGTGAAGATTCCTCCCGTGCTGACACCGGTGGTGAACGTGTCTTCGGTCATCGTCGAAAAACCAGGCACCATTGGCGGATAAAAAGATGTGCCTTTGTGATCGAGCCCGCCCGGGCGCTGATTCGCAATATACAGCCCTGACTTGCCCACCGGACCCAACAAAATAACAGCTGAATTTACGGTCAGCTTTTCGAAGTCACCGAAAACTTGAATTGCAACGGCTTGAGTGTCGCGATTGTAACCAATGGAAATCCCAAAATCGACAAGACCGCCGAATGCGAATTTTCCCGGCACGGCGGCCATCATTTGTAGACCACCTGCCATCATCACGCCCGCCTCATTCGAATGAGCGAAAAGTGCAGACTGGTGCCACATGGTTCGATCGAGAGATTTTAACATCTCATGAATTGCGACATTTGAACGCTCGCGCATTGAAAGTTTAAATAGTTCTTCTTTTTGGGCCAGGAGTTGCTCACGCGCGTCGCCAGACGCTTTACGAATTTTGATCCGGTAGGAAATTCGATCTTTCACCATTGCACCAATACCAAAACCATATTTCATAACTGAAAGTGCTTTTGCAGCTTGGACTAAAAAGATGGAGCGGTTATGGTGAAAGCCGGCGCGATCGGAGGAAGAAAGTGTCTCGAAGACGTTGCGGTCCTCGGTGCCATCGGCTGGGTTTTCGAGGCGATAATCGTTTTGCCCCCACGTTAATGTGATGGCGTCATCAGTGACAGTCGCCTGAACTTTCGGAGCGGAAACCTCGATATCGTCCGCCGCAAAAACGGGGAATGCGTACGATAACAAGATGGTGGCAAATATGGCTGCAAACGTCGACTTCATCATCGGGACTGATTACTACAATCTATGTGCCTTTTATAGGAACGGGAGGTCGAACTCTGAGCGGCGGACCCCGTCTAAAACTTCGACAGGTGCCTGAAATGGGCGCGTCTAAACCTTAGAAAGAAGTTCGCGGTAAGTATCCTTCGAATTGACGAAGCGAACTCCGCAACCAAAACGACCCGAGAATTTACCTTTAGGGGTTGTCCAAACAACTTTTGCGTTAATGACATATTCAGATCGAGTGTCGTTCAAAGCCACTTTCATTCTGACTATGTCGCCGACTGCTAAGAGGTCGCTTGAGTCGAATTCACAGTACGCTCCACCTTTTGAAAGGTTGTACATACTCGTCAGAAGCGATCCGCCAGCAGAGAGCGGTTCAATTTCAGCAATCTGATTTGTATTAAAGCGGCGGAAAACTTGTTTCGGCACCGACTTCGAAATTAAAAGCTTTCGCACAATTCCCATGAGCGATTTTTCGTGAAAAGGGCGAAGTAGCAAATGAACATTTGGTAGCATCTCGAGATGATCCTGCACGTCTTTACTAATGCTCGAAGCCAATACCAAAATAGCAAAAGTTCCACCGGCTTCACGAACTTCGCTAATGAGATTTAAACTGTCCTGCTCGACGGCGTTCATATCGATTACAAAAAGATGAAACACTTTTTCTTGAAGCTTAGTGCGCACGGCAAGACTATTTCGGACGACCGTTGTGTGAAGCGAAAGCTTGCGCTCGATAGTATCGAGATGGGCGTGAATACCTTCGTTGGATTGGCTCAGTAATAGAAGCTTTTGCATCTCGTTCTCCTCTAGATGTATCTACTAATCGGAGAATAAAGAGGGGCGGTTGAATGATCGTGAAAATGCACACGGCTTTGACATGCGCTGCATGGTAGAATCCATCGCGTCTCACTTTGAAACGTCGAGTGACATAGGTCTAGACCATGATTTAGTCTTTGTAAGCCTTCTGAGATATTCTCATAATAGTTGATGCGGTTTATCGGTTGGATGCTTCTCGGCCTCAGCACTGCGCTCATAGCGTACAAGCTCTTTTTTCTAGATTACTCATGGGAGTTGATGCTTCCAGAAAAATCGTACAATGTTCGTTATCAGCTGATGGGCAACGCCGATTCAAGGGCCATATCATTGTCGGCGTACATACCGAGCGAAGACTCTCGCCAAAATATTTACAATGAGTCGTTTTCGAGCAATCAATTTCGATTTAAAATCGAAGGCGAAGATTTTCAAAAAAAAGCGACCTGGGAATCAGATAACGTCAATGGACCCTTTGCCGTATTTTACTCTTTTAGTGTTTTAGCGAAATCAGTGGAATGGGAAATCGACCCGGATTTGCAGATCTCAGAATTAAAAAATAATGAAATGCAGGTCTTCCTTGGCCCCAGTGAAATGATTCAAACAGATCACCCGAGCATTCGAAAATTACAAAATGAGATTATTGGTGCCG
>JAYTDP010000238.1:0-3925 GCA_043735865.1 Bdellovibrionales bacterium | reverse complement strand
TTTTCCAACAACGTCGTCTGTCATACAGCTAAGTGCCCGAAACGCCGATAAAAAACGTAATAACAGCTATGGATTACAAACAGATTCTACAAACTTATTTTGAGCTTCTCTTCTACGGCGTCTTTGGCCTCTCAACTCTATTTTTAATTGCAACTTACATCGCATCATACAAATGGCCGAAGCTAATAGCTGCTTTAAGTTATCTCGGTGTTTCTTCTATACCACTTTTGTTTGGTGCGATCTCTCGATATTTCTTTGAGCAATATCGTTCGTCGAACCCTGTGGAATATAATAATCCCCAGGTGCTCGCGCTCTGTGTTTATTTCTTTGTGAATGGCTCACTCGCTCTCCACTTCTGGGCGAAGCGTGTGCGTGAACATCGTCTCGAGCGTACGCAGCATATGCATGCAAATCAGTCAAAAAACGAAAAAGCCGCCTAAGATTTTCTGGGGTCGTACGCTTCGCGTACACCTTCACCGATTAAATTTAATACGACGAGAGAGAAGAAAAGTGCCAGCGATGGGTAAACTGCGAGCCACCATGCTATTGAGAAATTCTTTTGAGCCTGGTCGAGGAGCTCGCCCCAACTTGGTGTTGGGGGTGGAAGTCCGAAGCCTAGATAGTCGAGCGCTGCTAGTGCCGAGATGCCGCCCGCAATCGTGAATGGTGAAAACGTGATCACTGGGCTCAAGGCATTCGGCAAAATGTGTTTAAACACGATTCTCGCGTGCGAGGAGCCCATTGCTCGCGCGCTCTCTACAAACTCCCGCTGACGTAATTTTAAAAACTCGGCACGAATGTAAATCGAAATACCCATCCAACCGAAAACGGTCGAGAACGCGACGAGCAGCCACATGTTGGCGCCGAAAATTGTGACCAAAGTAATAAGAAGTAGCATAGTCGGAACCGAGTCGAAGATTTCGACGAGGCGTTGCCCGACGAGATCAGTTCTTCCCCCCGCGTACCCCATGACGGCTCCGGCAATTATACCAACGATGAAAGTCACAATCCACGTAAGCAATGCAAAAATAAAACTGTAACGGAAACCATAAAGCAATCGCGAGAGAACATCGCGGCCGCGATCGTCTGTACCGAAAAGATTTGCTCGAGTTGGTGCGCCCGGATAATTCTCTAAAGCTTTGTTACTCTCGTAAGGATCCCATTTCACCGGCGGCCAAAGTGCCCAGTTGTCCCCGCTCATATCGAGAGTGCGATAGTCCGTGACCATCTCGTCATTTTGGCCAAATACCGTCGGGTGATAATCTTTCGCCGCCGGAAAATAAAATGAGCCGTTAAATTTCATCATGATGGGCTTACTGTTCGCCCAGTATTCCGCTGTAAAACTTAAAAAAAGCAAAAAAACAAAAAGCCACGAAGCGATGACTGCACGCTTAATGGATTTAAATTTTCTCCACCGGCGTAAACTTAATGGATTGGTGATCAACCGCTCAATCATCAGTTAAAATCTATTCTCGGGTCGACGACCACGTAGAGGATATCTGAAATTAAACGGCCGAGCAGACTCACGACGCTCGAAATAAAAATCAAAGCCATGATGACGTTATAGTCGCGATCGAGAGTCGACTTGTAACTGAGGAGTCCAATTCCATCGAGGGTGAAAAGGCGCTCGATGATAAGGGAGCCCGCCAAAAACAAACCGATTGAGCTGCCGAGGCCGGTTACAATGGGGATCAAGGCGTTTCTTAAAACGTGCTTGTATACAACCGCACGTTCATTTGAACCTTTGGCTCGCGCTGTCCGGACATAGTCGAGCCGGATTTCGTCGAGAATCGAATTTTTCATAAGGAATGTGAGAACGGTAAAGCTGCCAACCATGTAGCAAATGGTAGGAAGAATAAAATGATGAATGCGGTCCCAAATTTTACCTGCAGTCGTCAATGTGTCGTACTGATCTGAAGAAATTCCAGCGAGCGGGAACCAATCGAAGTACGAGCCCCCAGCAAAAAACACGATTAACAAAACGCCCAACATCAAAGGCGGCACCGAATAGAGAAGAAATAAAACGAAACTAGAAGCGCTGTCGAAAGAGGTGCCATCACGAACTGCTTTCATTACACCAAGAGGAATACACACAAGGTAGGTCAGAATAATTGAAATAAGGCCAAATTGAATCGAGACTGGAAATTTTGAAACGATGACGTCGATCGCCGGCTCTTCGTAAGTAAATGACTCGCCGAAATTAAGCGTCGCGATATTTTTAAGCCAGATCATGTAGCGCGTGATAAGTGGCTTGTCGAAACCATATTGCTTATTGAGAGCTGCGCGCATTTCTTCAGAAATTCCGGCATCTCCACCTTTGTTCGCTGACTCCCCGCCACTAAAACGCATTTGCTGAATCTTTTGTTCAATGGGCCCGCCGGGCGCCAAATTCAAAATCACGAAAGAGACAATAGTGATCCCGAAGAGAGTCGGGATCATCATTAGAATTCGTTTTAAGAGGTATTTAAACACTTCTTATTTTATCCACCATAGCTCGCTGCCGATGCCGTACTTATACGTCGGTTGCTGCATCGCCATGCGAGAGTTGTGGCCGTAAAAAGAGTATTTCAAGTTAACGAGAAACGTATACGGATAGTCGTTGGCGATGATCCCATAGATTTCTTGCATCATTTTTAAGCGCTTCTTGTCGTCGAGTTCTTGGCGAGCTTTGTCGATCAACTCGTCGACCTTCGGATTGTTGTAACTAATGAAATTCGATCCGCCCTTTTTAGAGTTGGCACTGTGCCAAATTTGTTTAGGGTCATAGTCAATGGCCCCGCCCCAGACTAGGAATAAGGCTTCAAAATCTTTGTCATCCAATTTTTTCTGAAAGGCACTCCAGTCGATATTGGTAATGCTCATGTCGATACCGGCCTTTTTCAAATCTTCTTTGTAGACCGTAAAATACTTTTCGTAATCTTTGTTTGGGTTCAAAAGTTTGAAGCGGAAATCCATTTTCTTTCCGTCGACCACTTTATCGAGAACTCCGTCCTTGTCGCTGTCAGCCCATCCCGCCTTTTGTAGAATCTCACGCGCTTTTTTGGGATCGTGCGGAGTCGCCTTTATATCGGGATTTGCAGCGGGATTTTGTTTATACCACGGACCGGTTGCAGGTTCTGCAGCACCGAAGAAAAACTTCTTTGCCAATTCTTCCCGGTCATACAAATAGGTGAGTGCCATTCGCACATCGCGGTCTTTGAAAAGTGGGTTTTTGTTGTTCCAACCGATAAAAGGCGTCGATTTCGGAGCCAGATTCTCAATCTTTTCCGCAATAACTTTCGTTCCCCAAGGAGAACCTTTGGTCTTTAAGAAATATTGCTCAGGAGACAGCGACAGAAAATCAATTTCTCCACGCTTAAAAGTCTCGAGTTTGGCGTTCTCATCTTTGATCACGCGGAAATGAATTGTGTCGGCCTTATAATATCCGCCGTAATAAGGGACTTTCCAACCGAACCATTTTGGATTTTTCACCATAACGATTGATTTGCCTTGATCCCATTTGTCGAGCATGTACGGGCCTGAACCAACCGCAGTCTTATTCATTTTTTTATTTGGGTCGCCGTAGATATGTTTAGGCAAGATAGTGATGCCGCCGGCAGACTCAAGATTTTGGAAGTATTTGGTCTTGATATTAAATCGGACGGTGTAAGGATCAATCGCATCTACGCCGGAGAAATTTTCGTAATAAGACTGGAGCATGGCAGCTTTGTAGGCCGGATTGAAAATCGCATCGAATGAGAATTTTACGTCTTCCGAAGTAAGAGGTTTTCCATCTGAAAAAACAGCGTCTTTTCGCAAGTAAAACTTAATGCTTTTACCATCTTTTGCCACTTCCCATCTTTCGGCAATTCCTGGAACAAATTCATAAGTTTCGATATCTCGCGAGATTAAGCCATCGAAAACGTAGCCGGTGATTCTATTCGAG
>JAYTDP010000237.1:0-4594 GCA_043735865.1 Bdellovibrionales bacterium | reverse complement strand
AGTCACGCTACTTAGGAACTGCGTGAACTCGCGCACTTTCTGCAACAATTCTTGATCAGGCGTATTTTTCGAGAGTAAAAGCAAATCAACGTCGGAGCTCAGGTTTAATTCCTGCGAACCCAGTTTGCCGAGAGCAAAAAGTGCAATATCAAATTGATCGAGGCGAGAAGTTTTCCATGCAGTTTCAAGGAGCCGGTCTGCAACCTCACTCCATTCTTCGCAAACGTCTCGCGCAGATGCCGACTTCAAAAGAGTGGCGGCAGCACATTCAACCCAGGACTTGTGTCTCTCAAGACGAATTTTATCGCGAGGGTTCTCAGCTTTTAAAGTGAGGAGATGTCGATAGCGCTGAATGGCGGGCGAGATTGCAAGAAGCCGCTGCCAATCTGATTCAGCAATGGCTTCGAGCGAGTTCAGGCGGCTCAATTCAACTGGCCCCATTTAGGTTTCGAGTAGAATTTTTTATCGTAAGTAATCCGGCGCTCGTTGCTTCCGTCAATGTTCACCATGAAAAGCTGGCTATTAATTGCACGATCGCTGACAAACATAACTCTTTGACCATCTGGCGCAAAACTTGGCTCCTGATTGTTCGCCCAACGGCCGTTTGGTTTTTTCGCCGAAGTCAGACGCTTAAGTCCGGTGCCGTCCGAATTGATAATGAATATATCGAATGCGCCGGTACGGCCGTCTCCAGAATCTTTGCCTTTGTCCACTCCGGCAAATGCGATTTTGGTCCCGTCAGGCGACCAAGTTGGAGTGGAATTGTAGAAGCCCGCAAATGTAAGTTGCTTAACGCCCGAGCCGTCGGGGTTCATCGTAAAGATCATCGGCTTGCCCGAACGATCAGATGAAAATGCAATCTTGTTTCCGTCTGGAGAAATGGCCGGTTCGACATTCATCGCTTGTCCCGGTCCTTTCGTAATTTGAGTTTTTCTCTTCCCATCGAGAGACATGCGATAGATATCGGCGGTTGTTCCTGAAAGCGTCAGTAGGAATTCGTTGCTTGAGCGTAAGAAATTGGCGCCCGAATTAATTCCGTCGCGATAGGAGACCAGCCAACGTCGACCGGTTTTGACTTCATACATAAAAAGATCTGGATTTTTTTTGATCGGCGATCCTCGGCCGATGCGTCTTGTAATAAAGGACGTGTAGGCGATGAGCTTTCCGTCTGGTGACCAATCGGGTGAAATTGAAATTGAACGATGATTTGTGATTTCTTTCGGATTCGCGCCGTCCCAGTCCATAATATACAGTTCGCGATAAGTTCGTGGGCCATTATCGACGCTCGTTACGATCTGATTGAGAAAGAAAGAATCTTTACCCGTGACGGCCTTGATGAAATCTCCGGCAAATGTATGAGCCAATTTGCGAATCCCATTTAATGGAGCTTCATACTTTTTACCCAAGGTCAGAGTCTTTTGGCTCACATTGTAAGCATAAATCTCAAGTATCATTGTCGATCCGGTGATTCGATATCCTGCGCGAATGAGAAATTCCGTTTCGAGGGTTTTCCATTTTTCAAAATCAAAACCGTTCGGCTCTCCGGGGGCCGGGCGCAACGCTTTTTTGCTGACATCTTCAAGGAACGCGTCGGGTTTGATAAGTGTGAAATATCCCGATACATCCAGATCATTTGAAATTACACTGAAAAGATCAAGTGCAGCTTGTCCGCCCGCCACAGTGCCTAAATTATTGAAAGGCGGGATCGCCAATAGAGTCTTACGCGTTTTCGCTTCGCCAACATCGACCATTACTTTTGATTGCGCAAAAGAGTGAGATCCAAAAACGAACGACATGAAAACGGCGAAGCACACATAAGATTTCACGAGAATCCCCCTTAGGTATCCGGAAAATTAAATTGTATTATAAAGCGTCCCCAGCTTTGTGTCAGTCTTTCTGGCACGGCCGGGAACGGCGAAGAGGCATCTACAGCTGACAAGGCGGCATTATCGAAAGCAGAGTTGCCTGATGCCCGACTTAAAGTTCGTCCGAGGACTCGGCCCGACGCTTCTATTGTGACTTCAACCGCACACTTCAACTTTTGATCCTGCAACCAAGTAGGCAAACTAAAGTTTTCGCGAACGGTTCCCTTAATTTGACCGATGTAAGCGTCAAAAGAAATTCGCTCAAGACCCGTCACTGAGTCGCCTTGCGACAATTGATTACCGGCATTGAGAGTTTTTTTCGGTTGGGCGGCCGCCGCGGTTTCGGAAGGTTTCTTTGGGGAAGTTAAACGTTCAAGTGCTTCCTGCTGTTTTAATTTGTTCAGTGCCTCGAGCTGCTTTTGTTTTGGGTCGGGCTTCTTTTTGTCGAGGCTGATTTTTTTCTCCGCAACCGGCGCAGCCGGCTTCGGCTTTGCGGCCTCTGCCTGCGGAGTTACGATTGGCTTCGGTGCTGCCGGGCTTGGGCCAGCCTCGGGTTCGGCTTTATCTGGCAAGGCCACGATATCGACTCGCATGGCGTTTTGAATCACAATCACTTCGGTCGGCATAAATATCTGCTTTAGTGTTAACCCGAAAAACAATGACACGTGAAGAATCGCCGAAACCCAAAAGAATGTATTGAATGAATCGTCTGATATCGAGAGGCGCGACGACTTCGCGCGCGGTATCGCTGTCACGGACCGGCTTTCGGGATTGTGATCAGGCTGATATTGAAAATTCCCGCCGCACGTATTTCAGCCATGGCCTCTGCGACAGTGCCGTAATCAGTTTTCTTATCGGCCTGAATATAAATTTCTTTGCTCGACCTAGTTGAAAAAATCGCCTTCAGTTTTGGCTGAAGATTATCCATGGCGAGTATCGCTTTACCTGCGCTTAGTCGGCCGCTCTGGCTGATTGTCAAAATAAAGGGTTCTTCGGTCGTCGGAATTCCTGATGAGGCCGTCTCAGGAAGGTTTACTTCGATCCCTTGTTGCATCATGGGCGCAGTCACCATAAAAATCACGAGAAGCACCAACATCACATCCACAAGTGGAGTCACGTTGATTTCGCTGAGTGCGACTCGAGTTTTACCTTGAGGTCCGGCTGCCATTATCGATCCTTAAAGAAGTTACGTTTGGTAATATTTAAAAAGTCAGCGGCGAAACTTGTGAGTTCAAGTTCTTCGCGCTTAATACGAGCAAGAAAATGATTATACGCAATCGTCGCGGGGATTGCGGCCGCCAGACCGACCGCGGTTGCTATAAGCGCTTCAGAAATTCCGGGGGCGACAACTGCCAGGCTCGCGCTACTAGTCGCGCCGATTTTGTGAAACGCGCCCATGATTCCCCAAACCGTACCGAAAAGACCGATGAATGGCCCGGTACTCCCGGTCGTTGCTAAAAAACTCATTCGAGATTCAAGGCGCTCAAGTTCAACATCGATCGCTTTGCGAACGGAGCGCTCGAGATTGTCTATGCCAGAGAGAAGTGGAGTGCCGGCTTCGCCGGAATGTGCAAGGCTCGAGTCCGCCATTTTGCGAAGCTCCATGTAGCCAGCGCGAAATACGCGCGCGATATTACTTTCAGGATGCTTGTCGATGTTGGCGAAAATATCGTCGAGTGAATTGGCTCTCCAGAAAAGATCAAGAAACGGTGAGTTCGATTCACGAATATGATCAAGAGTCTTTCTCTTCGAAAAAATAATTCCCCAACTTGCAACAGACATGAGGATGAGAATGAAAAAGGTGATTTGAACCGGCCAACTAGCGCCGAGAATCGCCGTGAGCACATTAAAGTCGAGTGGAGCAGCGGCAGTTGTTTTCACCGCCTGGGCGTAGGCTACGTTCATTTGTGTTCCTTATGAAGAATCAATGCCTAATTAGGCTAATGTTTCGAAGCTGTGAGAGCAACGTATTTTGCGATGAGAGACGCGTCGGAAATGACCCATCCACCGAGAGAGGGCGGAATTTTCGCAAGATCGAAATCAGGCTTCACAAAGTAAAGAACGCGGCGCTTGCGAATATTTAATTCTTCAATGAGTCTTGGATGTGGGACTGACGTAAACTCCACAAAATCTGCATTCATACTCGCGAGGGATTCAATAAAGAGAGAATTGAAAAACCGAAGTTTGCTGACATCCGTTGTAGAGGCTCCATAGAGCCATAGCGGCCGGATTTTTCGCATCTCAATATTTACGCGCATGTAAGGACTCGAGAAGAGGACGCGGTTTTTTAAAGTTGGATATTTCGTTTCCAAATCGCTTAAATAGTCGAGACGGGTTGCCGACGAATCGAGGATATAGAAGTAGTACGCGCGAAAACGCGAAGTCTCTTTGTCTTCGCTAATTTTCAGCCAAGTTTCGATGGGATAAATACTTTTCCCTGCTAACTCTTGTGCCGTAAGAGCGATGATGGGCTTGATCTCGCCGCCATCCATTTTAATCGCCTCTTCATTCGCGACCATCCAAATTCCATCATTCGAAAGGCGAAGCGGGATCTTAATAATGACCTTTTCACGATTCGCATCGAGCAGTTGGTTTGGGTTGGAGCTCGCGGGTTTCACAGGGGTCGTGTGATCGAAAATCAGCCATGAGCTATCCTTCATAAGGGGATGGTCGCTATCGGCGTACTTCTGACCTTGGCCTAGCTGGCGAAGGACAACTAAGGCAAAAAC
>JAYTDP010000236.1:0-7756 GCA_043735865.1 Bdellovibrionales bacterium | reverse complement strand
GTCAATTATCTTTCGGTACGTTTCAATAAAACGTGGGATGTAACTGAGGAGCACCTTAATTCGCTTTCCGACCAAACGCTTCGCGTATTAGCCGACTTAAAAGAGGAAGTATTATTCACGGTGCTTTATGCCGGTGCGGACGATGCCGATGAACGTGCCAACGCGAAAGTCAATTTATCGCTTTATACAAATGCTTCGAAAAAAATTAGAGTTCGCTTCATCAATTTCTACGAGAATGTCCAAGAGGCAAAAAAATATTTTAAAGAAGGCGATAAAGCACATTTCTTAGTAGTTGCTGAACAGGGCGGTCAGAAGACCACGGTCGATGAAAATCTGAACGAAGGTAATTTGACGGCCGCGATTATGAAAGTCAGCCGTAAGGAGCAACGCACTATTTATTTCACGACTGGTCATGGTGAAGCCGACATCGATGATCCGGGCGAAAGCGGCCTTAAAATTGTTCGCGAAGGGCTCGAAGAGATGTCTTTCAAAGTCGCAAAAATCGGTCTTGCGACGGGGGACAAGCTCCCGACCAAAGATGGCGTGGTCGCAATTGTAGGGCCGAGGACAGCATTTTTAGAAAGTGAACTTGAGCAGATTCGCGATTTCGTCAAAACCGGCGGTCAGCTTATGGTCGCGATCGACCCCGGTATGCGGCACAATCTGGCAAACTTGACCAAAACATTCGGCGTCGAATTTATGAACAATTATGTTCTCACTGAGCAGCTGCAACAAGTTGGCATCGCGACGATTGGCGCGC
The DNA here is from genome assembly GCA_043735865.1 of Bdellovibrionales bacterium. Lineage (GTDB taxonomy): Bacteria > Bdellovibrionota > Bdellovibrionia > Bdellovibrionales > UBA1609 > CAYHVK01. Next base: position 6,996 of record JAYTDP010000236.1, on the reverse strand, counting down.
AATACGACCGAGTCAGCGATATTACGAGACGATTCACCGTCGGATTTTTCACATTATTTTTTGAAGCCAGTGAGCTTGCTCGAGCCTCAGGCACGCCGACTGACTGGGTGTTTCGCGATTTGGTTACAACCGAGGCGCAATCGCTGACGACCAATGATCCGGGTAAGGGAACCGTAACGGGCATCGGCAAATCGCGACCGATTGGAATCGAAGTCATTATGCCTATAGTTGAAAGCCACGTATCGGATACCAATGATAAAAAAGCACCACCAGAAAAACCGAAATCGAAAGTGATTGTTTTCGGCGATAGTGATTTTTTAACGGGTAAGGCGATTTTTCAAATGGGCAATCGCGATTTAGCATTGAATATTTTTGCCGATATGGGGCGGGAACCTGAATTGGTCGGCATTCGGCCCAAACAACCTAAGGGCTCATCGCTCATTATGACTCGCAACAGTCAGGTCGCAATTCTGATCACCGGAGTCGGTCTCCCCGTCATACTCCTATTCCTCGGTGGGTTCTTCTGGTTCCGCCGGAGACATTTGTAATGAAGATGTCCGGCGGCAAAATTTTCGTCGCGATTGCGCTTTTGATTATCGGATTTGCGTTTTACGACTATCAAAAGTCAGCCGGCCAAGAAAGCGATAAGCTGGTGGCAAATCGGGTTTTCCCGAATCGGTCCATCGAAGATGTCTTTTCGTTCAAAATTCATTCAATATTTGGCGATGTTGTTATCGAAGCGAAGAATGAGAAATGGCGAATGGTGCTACCAGTGCAAGATTCTGCCGATACCCAAGCGGTCACAACTTATCTTGGGTCCCTTTTGAACCAAGAGATGAAAAAAGTCGAAATCGAGACCGAATCTGACATTAACTGGTCCCAGTACGGACTCGATAGGCCGGACGGGTGGGTCGAGATTACATTTCGAGATAAAGGTCACGTGTTGATTCAAGTAGGTACTGTTCGGGCAATTGCCGATGGCCACTATCTACGTGAGGATAGCGGAAAATCGCTTTTCGTCGGCGCTGCCGATTGGACCAACCTCGTGAATCGGCCCCCGGCCGAATTTCGTGACAAATCGATGTTCGAAATTGAACCCGACCAAATGACTGAAATTGCGCTTCAGCAAAAAGACACATTAAGTCTCGTCAAGAAAGACAATGTGTGGAAATTGAGCGGCCCCGGTCTGAGCCAGGATCACGAAGTGGACCAAACCAAAATAAATGACTTCGCCATTGTGCTCAGCAATTTTAAAGTCGATTTAGTTGGTGCCGACAGTAAAACCGACCTCCAGACTTTCGGTCTTCAAAAGCCGTATTTCGATGTCAGGGTCAAAGCGTTGAATGATGAATGCCACGTGAGTTTCTCAAACGGTAAAAGTGGAAAAGTCTATGCTTTGTCGAGCATCCGAGACGGCGTTTTCGAAGTTTCACCTGATAAAGTCAAATCGCTAATGAAAACGGCCCAAGATTTTGACAAAGAGAAAAAGCCCGATTTAAATAAGCCGAAACCTCCAACGAAAGAGACCCAATAACATGGTGGAAATGCGAAGTCCGACCCGCGTCGATCTTGCCGGCGGAACTTTAGATTGTTGGCCTCTTCAGGTTTTTGTTGGTCCCTGCGTGACCGTGAATCTGGCAATCGACGTCATGACGGGCGCTCAGCTCGAGCCACTTTCGACTTCTGAAATTCAACTCGAAGTCAGTGATCTCGATTACAAAAAAACGTTTCCCGATCTCACTGCACTCATGGGCTCGAGCGATAAAGAGCTCTGTCTGGTGCAAGCGGTTCTACGTTATTTTCAACCGCCCAAAGGATTTCGATTAAAGACGTCGTCACAAAGCCCGGTTGGTGGCGGACTCGGTGGAAGCTCGAGTCTCTGCATCAGTCTTATCAAAGCTTTTTTACTTCTTGAAGGACGCCACATGGGCGTCTACGAAACGGTGACTCTCGCCCACAATATCGAAGCCGAAGTCATTAAATCCCCGACAGGCACTCAGGATTATTTTCCGGCACTTGTGCCCGGCCTCAACTTAATTCATTACAACGCTCAAGGCCCGCGCTTAGAGACTCTCGATCTCGCCGGAACTTATATAGCAAGTCGTATGATGCTTGTTTATACAGGTAAAGCTCACCATTCTGGCATCAATAACTGGCAAGTCTTGAAAAGTGTAATTGATGGCGATCCGAAGCCTCTCAAGGCACTAAAAAAAGTGGCGAATATTTCTGAAAGAATGGCGAAAGTCTGCCGTACTCAAGAATGGGGAATGATTCCAGCACTTTTCGATGAAGAGTTCCAAGCTCGCGTAGAATTGAGCGCGGGTTTCACAAGTCCCGAAATTGAAACCCTTCGTAACCTGATTTTACAAGGTGGCGGAGATGCTGTTAAGATTTGTGGAGCAGGGGGCGGGGGCTGCGTGCTGGTTTGGGCTGATCCAAGCAAACACGAAAGTCTCGGAGAAGCATGTCTAAAAGGCGGATTTCGACCAATAAAATTTCAGGCGGTGGAGTCAAAGGCTCCCGTTCGCCTTTAAAGACCGCCACTAAAAAAAATCCGACGACAAAATCGAAGACTAAAAAAACATCCGACGAAAATTTAATTTTCGGTCGATCGATAAAGCGCCATCACTTTGCGGGAGTTGCACTCGGCGGAGCAAAGAGTGACCGTACCTGCATCGCGTTTCTCGAATATTATCCAGAGCAAAAAAAAATCTTCTTAAGCGAAATCGTCGACAAGATTAAAAACGAAGGAGAATTATCTTCGGATGAAATCTTGGTTCAGCATTTGACCAAAGCACGCTACCAAGTCGAGTTGATCGGCATCAATGCTCCGCTCACTTTGCCGGTCGCAACTGCCAGCATTTTAAAATGCCCGGGTGCTCTAGGAGCGGTTCAAGAAGAAATGGAATGGATGTGGCAATATTATCGTAAACAGGCGGCTCTAAAAAAGAACCACAAGCTTTTTACTCCATATACCGAGCGCGCGACGGAACAGTATATCTCGACTGAGCTCGAGGAGCCGTTTGCGCCGGGACAAGCATTAGGCGCCAATTCAGCGCCGCTCTGGGCACGGGCGAATTATTTGCTGAACGAAGTCCATATTCCCGCCGTTGAGGTTTTCCCGAAACTGAGTCTCTGGAGAATCGGCCGCGCGCTTCTTTTGCAAAAGTCGTATTTGCGTTTTCACAAACACCAAATTGATGGAGAAAACGCCCGCCTGGCTATCGTTAAGGAGCTTGTTCGTCGCGAGATCGCATTTCTCTACGAACAAGATGTCAGGATGTTAGTCGAGAACGTCCATGCGTTTGATGCGTTTTTGTGTGCGATAACCGCGATGCTCCAGTTCCAAGGTCAGTGCGAGAAGAAGCCAAAAGACTTTCCTTCTGGCGGAGGGTGGATTGAGATACCGAAAACCGATATAATTTGGTGATGCGGATTCTGACCCTTTTCCTCGCAATTTTCAGCGCTTCGATTGGCTTCGCCCAATATCAGTCTCAAGTCGTGGCTGAAGGCGACGACGCATTCGCGGTCACCCCTATTAAGCGGTTAGTTGTGTTTCCATTTAAAGTAGACCGCGATTTGCAGAAAGTAGCGGACGAAGTTTGGTGGGATATGCGCGAGAAGCTCACCGACAACAAACGCTTCCTCATTGCCAGCAAAAACTTTATGGAAGTCAAAGATGTCTTCCAGCCTCGCGGTGCTTTGATCCCATCGGATGCGATAATTCTCGGCCGGTTGCTGGAAAGTCACGGCCTCATTACTACTTTCGTGCGCGACAATGAGCTTTCAATGCAAGCTTACGAAACTAGAAATGGCACTCTATTGTGGCAAAAGAAAATAGTCTTCCATCCGTCGACCCCCGTATCAAAACAACTTCCCGATGCCGCCAGCAAATTAATACTCGATTTCATTGCTTCCGTTCCTTACCAGGGGTCAGTCATTCTCGATTCGATTTCGACCAAACCCCTTTTTAGCGATAACGGAAAGACTTACTTTCGAGCGGACGTCGGCGTCAGTACGGCCGTGACCGTCGGATCAGTCGCGCAAGTGATTCGCCTACTGCCGAAAAGTTTAAAGCCCCAATATGACGAAGGAACAACCGTCGACATTATCGCTGAAGGCACCATAACGAAGGTGGATGGCAACGTCGCAACGATCGAAGTAAAACGACGTCGCGATGGAGCGGATATTCGTGAGAATGATTTAGTGCGGTTACCCGGCGAATCCAAACGTCTCCAGCAAAAGTCGACCATTGATGCTCCGGCTATCACCGTTGCCGGGACTCAGCTCTTGACTGAGGAAGGTGACAATCTCACCGAAAAAGAAAAACAAAGTAAACCACTCGTGACGGCTCTCGGCTTTATCGGAAGCCTCGTTACCTTTATCCTCCTCGCGTTTTAATATGCGTCTCATCGCAATTTTAATTCTGACGGTTTCAGGATTTTTCGCCCAAGCCGAAATTCGTGGTGCGAGGCGCAGCGATCCGAAAGAAAATGTGTCATGGAATTTGGCCGACTGGATGGCGCAAAAACAAAAGTTTACGCTGATGGATGAGTGGCTTGCCGTAAATAAACAAAAGAAGGTTTTCGAATTCATTTTGGACGGTGGGCAAATTAATTATGACCTATCGACGGGTGCTTCCACTTCAAAAAATAAAATCGCCCATTACTCGGCCGCCTTTTACTTCTCCATTTTTGGAATCGAGGGCGGGATTGAAAACAGTAATGAAGATCGCGATTCGACTTTCGGGCAATTGAATTTGCGCCTCTTGGGCCAATCTTCACAAACGACCTCGGTCACTGCTGGTTACGGAGCGATCTCCATCCATGATAAAGTAAACAATCACAAATTCACGAATCAGTATGGCCATTTGACCTTCCAATTGTATCTATTCAACTTTCTCGGATTTGATGGAGCCTACCGCAAATATCTGGGGGCCCAGGACGAAGTGAATACGGACTATGACGGCGAACGAATTGAATACGGCACCTTTGTTGAATTCGGGTTCGTACGACTTTACGGCAAGAGTTTTGTCGACCGCAATTACACGAGAACTTCAGCCGGCATCGTTAAGAATGAATTACGAGACGGAGTTAATTTTGGTGCGCGTTTGTTTTTCTAGAGTTGAAAAAGACAAACGTTTTAGCGCCAATCCTGCAGATACTCAATTCGCTCTAAGATCCAAGGATCGAAAGACCCATCGATTTCGGATTTTGTACGCGCCGCCATGGTGGGGGAGTAGTCTTCGGTTATAATCGCGGAGGTTAAAAGTAGAGGCTGTAATGTTTCGACCGTCGCGACGGATAGCCTCTGACGACGAATAAGATCATCGAAGCTCCACGCGAGTTGATCCTGAGTGTATTTATAATTTTTAATGAGAGAAGCGCCAATATGAATGACGTGTTTCGCGCTTAACGTCCCTTCCTGATAAAGATCGAGCGCCATTTGAAAACTGTTATAAGTGGGGAGGATGCGGCGCCCGAATTTCAAGTAATAGTCGGCATCTGTATCCTCAGCCAAATTAATATAAACATTTTTAACCGGGTCTCGCGCCGGGAATAAATCCTGCAGACGCAACAGATTATCAATTTGTTCATCGAGTACCGAAAAATGAGACAGAACTTTTCTCAGTTCTTCACTATTCAGGCGACGAGCGCATATATCAGAAAAAAGAGAATAAATGATCGCATCCGATTCTCCGTCGTCTCCAAAAAGCACGAGTTCGACTTCATCTGAAAGATACGATCTCATCTGTAAGAGGGCCTGAAGTTTATATCCGACATGTTTCGTAATCCGCCAGAGGCGGCGGGGACGCAAATTTTGAAAGTTATCTTTACAAAAAAGCCCAAAAGGTTTTACGCCGTCAATTTCAAATTTGTTCCATATTTTGACTTCGAGTTGCGGGGGAGAGGCCGTAATGAAGAACAATGGAAACGGCATTGAGGCAGAATGGGACTCCTTCCATGCCGCTTGAAGATTGCAAACCAGTTCAGCGGTGCCAGGTACATTTTTCTTGTCTGTCGCATTTTCAACGGCGGTCCGCCACAGCCCACGAAAAGTTTCAAATTTTGTATCTAAATAGGTTTTGTCGAGATCCCACACATAGGCTCGGGTAACGGATTCGAGGGCGTCTTCGGTGGTGGCCGGGAAGTAGATGACTTCGTCTGTTTTTTTTCCGCGCTTACGCCAATCCGACATGACTTCAATATGGGGACCGTGTTACCAAAAGGCCACTTCAAAGTAGGGGAATTATGCAAGGCGTAAGTAGTTTGAATTTCGAGCCAGTGAAGCCGTGGTCCGAGATTTTGCCCGCACTCACTTGGAATGGCCACGTCTATGCAGGTTTCGGCCGCGAAAGAACTTCTGAAACTTACCGTTTTAATCAACGCTTCGAAACTGCATTCTTCGAAGCTTATCCTCACCTCGGATTAGCTGAACTCACACGATTTTATTTTCTTGAACATCCGTTTCGTCTCGACTGGCCGTTTTTCTTTTCGATGTATCGCCTTCGTTTTTCTAAAGAATTGATCGAAACGTTGAAACTGATTCGTACCTTACCGCCTCTCTTTCAGCTTTGGATCGATGAGCGCGAATGCACACCGCGAGACGTTGCTCCGCTCGCTCGCTTGAATTATGACGACCGCACTCGACTGGCGCTGCACTTCGCGCACGCCCGACCGGCAAAATCTCAAGGCGTTCAGGCGCTCGAATGGGCCACCGACCTTCTGCTTCTAAAGCGAGATATTTTTGCGCGGGTCGAAATTGCGAAAATGTATTCATTCGAAAAATGGTTCAATTGGCTAAAGTCCGAACGATTTCCGGTATTAGTAACCAAGCGCGCAAATTTAATTATTGAAAATCGATTGGGTAACTAAGCGATATCGAATCGCCTCGAAATTTCTGAAAAGTCGTGCGTGAGATAATTTCGGTCACGCAGGCCTGAAGCAATCGACTCGTCGCCGTCGCACTCAAAACTTTTGCGTCGCTGATTTTCCC
>JAYTDP010000235.1:0-8512 GCA_043735865.1 Bdellovibrionales bacterium | reverse complement strand
CAAAGCTGACGGAGTGAAGCGCTTGAATCGCGCCATAATTCACCGAAAGGTTTTCTAGTTTCAACATTAGGCTTTAGCCTTTCCAAGATACGCTTCAATGACTTTCGGATTATTTTGGATTTCTTCGGGCGTTCCGCTCGCAATAGTAACTCCGTAATCGAGAACAGTGATGTGTTCACAAATTCCCATCACAAGTTTCATGTCGTGTTCAATGAGGAGAGTCGTCATCCCGAATCGCGTTTTGATCATACGGATCGTTTGCATAAGGCTCGCCGTCTCGCGAGAGTTCATGCCTGCCGCCGGCTCATCAAGTAATAAAACCTTTGCCCCCGTGGCCATAGCCCTGGCAATTTCAAGCCGCCGCTGATCTCCGTATGGCAAATTGCACGCCAAAGTTTCCTGCTTGCTATCAAGCTCGAATATTTTCAACAGTTCGAAGCAGCGAGCATTAATATCATTTTCATTTTTTACAAACGATTGAGTCGCAAACACTGACGCAAACATTGAAGATGTTTTCACTTCATGGTCGTGATCCATCGCAATTTTTAAATTATCAAGAACCGACAAATCTCGAAATAGGCGTATGTTTTGAAACGTCCGCGCCATTTTGAATTTCGTAATATCGTTCGGCTTGTTGCCGACAACGTTGTGTCCAAAGACTTTAATATTGCCCGACGTCGGCCGGTAAACTCCCGTTAGCATATTAAACACAGTCGTTTTTCCAGCACCATTCGGGCCAATCAGACCGTAGATTCGACCTTCTGGGATTTTCATGGCGAAATTTTGAACGGCCTTGAGTCCACCAAACTGGATATTTAAATTTTCGACTTCTAAAGGAAAACTCATTGGGTGGGTCCCCCAGAACGTTTCGCACCACGCTTTAAATTAAGCGCTGCGCGCTTTCGGGCCCACCATTCGCCAATCTCCATTGAGCCGAAAATCCCAGTGGGGCGATTCAGCATCAGAACGATTAGCATCAAAGAATAAATCACCATTCGAAAATCGAGACGCGTGATTTCTTGAAGCGGCCGCAAAGCTTCTTTAAGCGTCGTCAAAAAGACGGCAGCGACGACCGAACCCGAGATACTGCCCATTCCACCAAGAACAACCATGATGATGATTTCAAATCCCTTGTTAAAATCAAACGTCACGGGATTTATAACCTGAAGCTGGTGAGCAAACAGCCCGCCTGCGACACCGGCGAAAAACGCGGCGACGACAAATGCACGTACTTTAGTTTTAGTTAAATTAACGCCCATCGCTTCGGCGGCGATTTCATCTTCGCGCACGGACAAGAACGAACGCCCCTGCGACGAACGCACTATTCGTGAAATAATAAATATCGTGATAATGACGAAAGTATAAATCCAACCGAAGTTTGTAAGGTGCGGAATACCAGGCATTCCCCGTGCACCCCCGACCGCGCCCATATTTAAGAACACAACGCGAATGATTTCTCCGAAACCCAGAGTCACGATTGCGAGATAGTCCCCCTTGAGGCGAAGCGACGGCAATCCAACAAGATATCCAACTGCACATGACATTAAGCCGCCCGCTACGAGACTAACGACAAATACAATCGCGGTCATAGTTGCTGAATCGAAAATCTCAGGCTGCAAAGACTTCGCATACAATGTGAGGAAGGCAGATGTGTAGGCGCCAACCGACATAAATCCGGCATGAGCCATCGAGAACTGTCCGGTAAAACCATTTACCAAATTAAGACTCACCGCCAAGATGATATTAATACCCGCATAGAGAACGATGCTCGCGTAGTAAGGAGGAATCATTCCGCTAATTGCGAGTTCATATACCCAGACGGCAACAATCGCGAGCAACCACCACCAATTGGCGTGAATACCTTTAACTTTAAGCGAAAGTTTCTTTGGGCTAGCCATTACACCTTTTCCAAATTCTTAGTGCCGAAAAGTCCGTTGGGCCGAACAAGCAAAATTAAAATCAATAATACGAAAGCCAAAGCATCGCGGTAGGACGACGCCAAATAGCCGACGACAAATGTTTCGCCGAGACCAAGAAGCAAAGCGCCTACAACGGCACCAGTGATATTGCCGACGCCACCAAGTACGGCGGCCACGAAAGCTTTAAGCCCGGGCATAACGCCCATAAGTGGATCGATCTTTGGATAGATAAGACCAACGAGAATTCCACCAGCCCCGGCAAGTGCCGAACCTAATACAAAGGTAAGCGAAATAATTTTACCGGTCGGAATACCCATGAGACTCGCAAGATCATGATTAAAACTGACCGCACGCATAGCACGCCCGATTCGCGTTTTAAATACGATATACTGAAGGATCGCCATCAGAGTCAGAGAGATACAGAGAACCGTCACCTGAATCGGATTGATTTTCAACTCTCCGATCGAGAGGTCAATTGTGGGGCGATAAATCTCAGGGAAGAACTTTGGATCCGCACCAAAAATAATTTGTGATGAAAATTCGAGAAAGAGTGAAACGCCTATGGCCGTAATCAAAACATTGATTCGTGGAGCTTTACGTAGAGGCCGATATGCGAATCGTTCAATTAAAAAACCTGCAATCGCGCAAACAGACATCGCAATACAAAGGCCCAACATTAAAGACGACATTGACGGATTATCAGAAAGTGCGAACCACTTCGAAGCGAAGTAGCCCGAGAACGCGCCTAACATGTACACATCGCCGTGAGCGAAGTTAATGAGGCGCAGGACACCGAATACCATTGTGTATCCAATGGCAATCAGGGCGTAGATACTGCCCAGTGATATGCCATTGATCACGTACTGTAGAAACTCAGTCATTATGGAGTGATTGTAGTTTGGTAACGAGCTTCGCCATCAACCATTTTCAAAACGACGGCTGATTTTTGAGCATTGCGATTCGCATCCAGCGTGATTTTACCTGTGACGCCTTGGAAGTCTTTCAACCCAGCGATAGCCGTTTTCAAATCATCTCCACCGAGTGATTTCGCGCGCTTCATCGAATCGAAAAGTGCGTTAGCCGCATCGTAACCCATTGCTGCTAGACCATCTGGAATTTCATTGTTGATTGCTTTATAGCGTTTAATGAAATCTTGAACGACCGGCGCTTTGTCTTCAGCCGAATAGTGATTTGAATAATAAGAGCCGTCGATTGCTTTTCCACCGATCTCTTTCAATTTCGGAGAATCCCAGCCGTCGCCACCAAGAAGTGGAGCTTTCATTCCGAGCTCACGAGCCTGGCGCGCAATCAAACCGACATCTGTGTAATACGCTGGAACAAAAATCGCGTCCGGATTTTTCGCACGAATTGCGGTCAATTGAGATTTGAAATCAACATCGCCGCTCGTAAAGCCTTTATCGATGACAACTTCGCCACCGAGTTTTTTGAAGCTCTCAATAAACGCATTAGCCAAACCTTCGCTGTAGGAATTCGCGATGTCGCGCAAAACCGCCACTTTTTTCGCTTTTAAATCATTGACCGCAAATTTTGCCATCACTTCGCCTTGGAAGGGATCGATGAAACAAACGCGGAAAACATAGTCCCCGACTTCAGTTACTTTCGGATTGGTTGATGACGGAGAAATCATCGGCACTTTATTCTGCTGTGCAATCGGTGCCATGATCTGACTTCGCTTTGATGCGACTTCACCAAGAAGAGCTACCACTTTTTCTTGATTCACAAGTTTCGCAGTCGCGTTTGCCGTCTCATCATCTTTGCCTTGATTGTCGAGAGTCAAAAGTTCGATCTTTTTACCGTTTAATCCACCGGCCGTGTTGAACTCGTCCACCGCAAGTTTAATACCTTTATGAGTCGAGGCTCCAAAAGTGGCTTCAGATCCGGTCATTGAACCGATCTCACCAACTTTAATTGTTTCTCCAGCAGCCCCGGCCGCTGTGTCTTTTTTCTCAAAACAACCTGCCATTGAAACGGCAATCGCCAAAATAATAGAAACCGATTTTAAACTTTTCATTAAATCTCCCCGCGAACGGACGTGTTTGTATGACTGGCTTAGTCTGCAGGGATAAATTTGTCAAAGCTAGTGAAACGACTGGTATTTAAGATAATTTCATAAGGACGTAGGTGACAGGGCTGTTACGGGTTGTAGATTTCGTATTGGTACTTCACAAGCGGAACTAGTAACGAATCACACGCAGTTTCAAGCGCACGCAGTTCGGAAAGTCGAATTTTTTCGCTATCTAGGTAAAGGACGAGATCTTGAATCCTTTTGTCCGCTGCCCGAACGATGTCATATTCGTAAACTTGGGAATCCCCTACCTCCATGCCTCGAACGTGCGAAAGAGCGGCCGCCCTTGGTTGGGCCAACTTCTCTCGATTAAAGTACATCTTTCCAGCAACTGAAACTTGAGCGCATGCGCCCATGGCGACAACCGCCAAGTCATGCCCCGGCACGCAGCTCGCGGCAAGTGACGCCAGAGCGATACCCCAAGGGAAAAACACTTTTATGCTTTCCCCCTTCGTGAATAGGTCCGCGGCAAACTGATTCAAAGAATAGGCCTTTGGCTCAACAAAAGAAATTTCTCCGAAGCGACTTACGGCGATAAGCCGGTCACTCACGATACCAATTTCAGATATTCCCTTTGCTATAGCCGTCTCGTTTTCACGCCGATTATCGATGGCATTATATAGGCCTTCAACCATACGGAGTTCGCCATTATGAGTGAGTACGATGAGAGCTGAACGCGGCTCTCCACCCTCTGAAATTTTCGTGATTTTAACTGCATCTTTATAACCTGCGCGTGCGAGTGTGAGGCTTCGGTCGGCTTCGGCACGAGCGAAAGTTGCGTGAATGAGAAACAGACAGACAAAAATAATTTGGCGCATACGAAACCTCTGGTTATAGGGTCGCATAATAATATGACGCACCGCCTCTTACCAGCTCGATCTAACCCCCGAGCAATAAGGAAAGTGTTGTCAAAAAGTTCAACAGCGTTCGTACAGCGTGACGTCTGTAATTTGTTGCGCAAGAATGCCTCCCAAATGCTAAAAAACTTACCCGATGATTTTGAACTTCCGGTGGCCTGCGATCATGGTGGCCTTGAGCTAAAAAAGCACCTTATGGTCAAGTTTCCAAACATCAAATGGAATGACCTTGGCACATACGACGACAAGAGCGTCGACTACCCTGATTATGCAGCCAAGCTTTCGCTGCAACTACGGGGGATGCCGCCGAGCACTCGGGATCCAGAGAAATTCCCGCCGCTGGGCCTCCTTATTTGTGGCTCGGGGCAAGGTATGGCGATCCGTGCGAACCGCGATACGCATATCCGCGCGGCATTATGCTGGAACGAACAGATCGCCGAACTTTCTCGGCAACATAACAATGCCAATGTTCTCTGCCTCGGCGGTCGCGTGTTGGCACACGACCTTTGCGAAAAAATTCTCATTCAATTTCTGACGACCCCATTTGAAGGAGGCCGCCATGCTGGACGTGTCCAAAAGCTATCTTGTTAATGCCGATCCCGTAGTTGCGGATGCGATGAAGAAAGAACTCGACCGCCAAGAGTATGGCCTCGAGATGATTGCCAGCGAGAATTATGTCTCACGAGCCGTCTTGTCGGCGCAGGGCTCAGTGTTAACGAACAAATACGCTGAAGGCTATCCGGGCAAACGTTATTACGGCGGTTGCGAATTTGTTGATATCGTCGAACAACTCGCAATTGACCGCGCGAAACAACTTTTTGGTTTTGAACATGCGAATGTGCAGCCACACTCGGGCTCACAAGCCAACATGGCCGTATATATGAACGTTTTGAAGCCCGGCGAAAAAGTTCTGGGCATGAGTCTTTCGCACGGAGGGCATCTGACTCACGGATCTCCGGTGAACTTCAGCGGACTCCTCTACAATGTTGTTGCCTATGGTCTTGATGAAAAAACGAGTCGCCTAAATTACGATCACATCCACGACATCGCGAAAAAAGAAAAACCAAAAATGATTATTGCCGGGTATAGCGCGTATCCGCGCGTTCTCGATTTCAAGGCATTTAAAGATATCGCCGATTCTGTCGGGGCAACTTTATTCGTCGACATGGCTCACTTTGCGGGGCTCGTCGCGGCTGGCATTCATCCGTCTCCGCAACCGTACGCTGATTATGTGACGTCGACGACGCACAAAACTTTGCGTGGCCCACGCGGCGGTCTTATTTTATGCAATGAGGAAAAAGCGAAATCGCTTAATTCGAAAATCTTCCCTGGCATCCAGGGCGGACCACTCGAACATGTCATCGCGGCAAAAGCGGTCGCATTCGGCGAGGCTTTAAAACCCGAATTTAAAACCTACGCTGAGCAAATCGTGAAGAATGCAAAAGCACTGGCTGAAGTATTGATGAATCGCGGATTCAATCTCGTGACTGGTGGGACGGACAATCACCTCATGCTCGTCGATCTTTCTGATCGCGACGTCACCGGCAAAGATGGAGAGATCTCGCTCGATAAAGCTGGTATTACGGTAAATAAAAATACGGTACCCAATGAAAAGCGTAGTCCATTTGTTACGAGCGGTATCCGCATCGGAACTCCTGCGCTAACTACGCGTGGAATGAAAGAATCTGAGATGAAAATAATCGGTGGCTGGATTGCCGACGTACTCGAGAATCACACGAGCGATGATCTTCTCAATAAAACTCACGAAAAGGTGAAAGAGCTTTGTCGAAAATTTCCTATTTACACTTAAAATTTAAAACGACTCAAAGTTTTGAAATGCGCCCAGGACGAGCTTCATTGGCGTGGCCTGCTTTGCGTGCATTTTTATTTCTGTGGTTGGGATTCGCACTCGCGTGCAGTCATATGCAAACTTCCGGATACAATACCCAAAACGGAAACTACCGTGCGGGCGGCGATTACGAGACTTCCGATTTCGCCACATCCTCTGAATACTTTGGTAATCAGGAAGTGAAAAAGTATCAGCGCCCAATTGTGCGAGGCGCTTTCAATCTTGTTTGGCCGGTGACGAATCCGACTCTCAATCGCGGCTTTAAACAAGGTCGTCGTCCCCATTTAGGGCTTGATCTCGCAGGTAAGAAAAATGATCCGGTTTACTCAGCCCATGACGGAATTGTCATTTACGCTGGACGTAAATTTCGGGGATACGGCAATATGATTATCGTGGAATATGACCGCAATTGGGCGAGCCTCTATGGGCACTTAAACAGGATCAACGTAGTCATGGGTGAAGAGGTTAAAGCCGGACAGGTCATCGGTAAAATGGGGCGTACGGGCCACGCTTCGGGCGTGCACTTGCACTTCGAACTCTTAAAGGACAAGCTTCCGATTGACCCCTATCCTCTTTTTAAAAGCAGCGCTGCCACCCCACGCTCTCTGTCTGGTACTGCCCAAAACCTTTAAAATGACCTTAGAGTAGGCATGGTTCCTGCTGTAAAACCTTCAAAGTGACAAAGTTCGGCATCTTACTGATTTCACTGGATTTTCCTATTTGCCACCTGTAAATTATGCATAGCGTTATCATTTTGAAACGCTAAAAGAGGATCTATGCGCCAAACATTCTTAAAAGCCGCCCTTGTCACACTGACTTGTACTTTCGCGACCCTTGCAGCGGCTCAGCCGAAGTATGTTTCGACCCGACAGCAAATGGACAAAAAAATCTTCGCGCAAGCTGAAGACCTTCGCGCCTCCGCCTTAAAGAAGAAAAAGCGCACGAAGACAAATCGAGTCAGCGTCTACAAAACCAATAAACTTCACAAGAAGACAATTTTCTCTAACGACATCAACTACGCAATGGCTTCGACTGGCGCTGGCGCTTCGCAAAATACTTCAAGTATTGTAGTCCCAACAGACAGCCAACTCTCAACAAAGATAGAGAAGCCGATTGAGGCCAAATCCGAAGACAAACTCGGCGGATCAGTTGGATTAACTCTAGGTCACGACTCTGACTATCTCATCGATCGATTAGGTCAGGACGCGTCTTTCTTCGAGATCGCTCCTTCGCTTGGATACGAATCGAAACATTTCGACGCCAAATTCGGAGCCCGGATCAAAGATTTCACGACTCAAGAAGCCTCCGACCAAGCCAAAGAGACTGAAGCTAATGTAGGCTTCGCAGGTAAATTCGGCTCTCGTGTCACATCAACAACGAAACTTGATTTTACAAATTCAGATTCTCGCTGGAGAGACTTCTTCAATGAAACTCTGACCGGCATGCCGATCCGATATTTTCAGAGCAAATTGTCGGAGTCTTTAGGAATGAAATTGAATGCGCTTTCGCTCGAGGCCAATGCGTCTATTCTCTACCGAGATTTTTCAAATCAATGGACAGACAACGCCTCTCCACTTTTGGGCACTCGCATTTTTGACCGCGACTTTACCGAGCAACAAGTTGACGGCCGAGTCGGAGTCGAATTAAGCAAATTCGTATCTCTTGCCGGGCGTCCGGTGTTTAAACATCGTCAATATATTGATGAACCTGCGAAACAGACTGACGGATCGAAAGGCGGACTCGCCTTCGCAAACTCAACTCCAAACGCAGAAACAATGACGGCAGAATTGAATGTCGACCT
>JAYTDP010000234.1:0-11234 GCA_043735865.1 Bdellovibrionales bacterium | reverse complement strand
CGCGCCGAATCCTTTTAAAAATGCAAATGAGCCCGATTATCGAACACTCGCCGGAGTTCAGAGTGAACTCGCGCGAATCGCGACTGAAAATCCTAAAATCGCACAGCTCGTCGTTTACGGTCGCAGCCAGCAAGGACGTGATTTAGTTGCTCTCAAACTTTCAGATAATGTCACTCAAGACGAAAATGAGCCTGAAGTTATGCTGACTGCCGCCACCCACGGCGACGAAGTCATCACCACCGAAATTTTAATGAATTTGCTTGAGCGTCTGGTCGACAATTATGCCAAGGATTCGCGCTTGACCGGCATTGTTGATAATCGAGTCATTTATTTTATTCCCGTCGTTAACCCGGACGGCTTTTATTCGCGGTTGCGATATGACAACAATGTGGACCCCAACCGTTCATACCCATATCCCGGAGACCCAAACGCCAAATCCACTGCGAGCATTACTGGGCTTCTCAAGTTTTTTCACGCGCATCATATTGTCGGATCGATCGATTTCCATGCGTATGGAGAACTCATCATGTTCCCGTGGGCCTACACATACGAACCGATTGCGAGCGAATTTTATGCGCCTTTCAATGAGCTGGCTGGTCAAATGGCTGAACAAAACAAGTACACCTTCGGCCCGATTTCAAAAGTGATCTACGTCGCTCAGGGCTCTAGCGCCGACTATTATTTTTGGAAAAATAAGACGAAGGCTTTTGCGATTGAAGTGGGTATGGCAAAGCAGCCGGTCCCATCGCAAATCCCGGCCTATACAGAAGAGCAAGCCGAACCGACTTGGCGCTTTCTCGAAAGTTTCTAATTATCGGGCCGCAGGATCGTCTTGCTCCGGCCAAGCCCTTATGATCCAATTAACCTATGGACCCAATGTGCCCGTGGACTTCATTAGCGCCGTCGACCTTACAGTGGTGTGAACAACAGCTTTGCGCTTGGGTGCGAGAGCCATCCAATACGTTTTCAAATCTCGCCTACATCTTCTTTGGCATTTACATGCTGTACGACTCGCGAGATTCGAAAGAAGTTCATCTCAAACTTCTGGGCTATTTTAGTATTTTGCTTGGATTTATGTCGGGATTCTATCATGCATCCGGCAGTCTCATCGGAGAGCTTTTCGATTTTTCAGCGATGTTTTTGTTCTCGTCTTATTTTATTACCGCAGCTTTGGCTCGGCTCAATAAATGGACGAACACGAAAATTTTGACGGTCGCGCTCATGCTTGCCGTCGGTACAATCGCGGCCAATGTAGCTTACCCGCTCGCCGGACCCTACCTCTTCGCATTTGAAATAATTTTGTCTGCATACCTTGAATTTCGGATCTGGAAAAAGCCAGGTGTTACCCACGCTAAATTTAAAAATTTTGTGATCTCTTTCGGACTCTTGCAAGTCGCATTTATTATTTGGAATCTTGATCGCTCTCGAATAATCTGCTTTCCGGACACTCACTGGATCAGCGGCCATGCGATCTGGCACGTGATTACCGCAATCAGCGGCTACTTCATCTACCGTTTTTATTCTCAATTTAAACATTTGGCAGCGTATGACTTCAGTCAACGCGGGTGACCTGTACGACCTTATTGTAGTGGGCAGCGGACCCTCGGGAGGACGCATCGCCCACGAGATGGTGAAATCGGGCGCTCGAGTTCTTCTGCTCGAAGCCGGGCCATTTTTACGGGGACGCGATTTTCCAAAATCCGAGCTGGCTTCTTCGGCCGAAATGTTCTGGGGCGGAGGAATAGAACTTAGCTCAGATGCACGCCTCGGTTTCTTACGCGCTCGCTGCGTCGGTGGGACATCCATAGTCAATCAAGCATTACTCGATCGCTTCGACGAATACGTTTGGGATGAATGGCGCGCCCTTACCGGTATTCCATTTTCGGCCGAATACATTGAAAACGCCTACCGATCGGTCGAAGAGAGCATAAGCCTTCAAAATATTGAGCCGCAGTTTTTTAATCGCAATACCAAAATGTTTGTGGAAGCCTTCGACAAAGCAGGACTTGGCTGGAAACCCTTGCGCCGAGGTCAAAAAAATTGCGGACTTGAGTCCGGAAATGACTGCATAGTGTGCCTCGGTGGCTGCCCTCGAAACTCGAAACAGAGCACGATGGTGACCTCGATAGAGCCGGCGGAATCGCTCGGACTAACCGTCATTGCTAACTGCGAAGTTCAGCGAATTCAAAACGACAATCGCATGGTGACTGTCTTAGCACGGGCAAAAGAAAACGGCGCGGACAGTGAAGTTTCATTTTATGGCCGTGCAATCGTCTTAGCTGCCGGTAGTTTTGGAACTTCACAGATTCTCCTGCGATCGGAACAGTATGCGCGAACTCCCGATCTTGGAAAACGCATCAGCTGTCATCCCCAATATATGACATATGCTTTCTTCGAAGAAGAAATCGATTCCTTTAAGGGAGCATTTCAAGGAGTGAAATCTTACGACACGAGCCTGCGTCGAAAAGGAATTAAATTTGAAAATGTATTTGCTCCTCCCATTGCGACAGCGATGCTATTCGACGAACTCGGAGCAGCCCACCAAGACGTCATGATGAAGTATCGCCAAATGTCTTCAATCGAAGTCGCTATTCGTGACGAAGCGAGTGGCAACTTGAAAGTGAGCGGATCGAAATTAATCGTGAATAAGCAGATCACTCGCGCCGACAAACAAAAAGCCGACCACGGTCTCGCACTCGTACGCCAGATGTACGCCGATCTTGGTGCCGAAAAAGTCATTCAATGTAAACAAGGATTCGGACTGCACTTGATGGGCGGCTGCGCAATTGGTTCAGATTCTTCAGCGTCAGTCGTGGGCCCAGACTTCCGGGTGCATGGGCAGAAAAATATCTTCATTGCAGACTCCAGTATTTTTCCGTCTGCACCGGGCTTAAATCCGTCACTCTCGATTATGGCTTTCAGCGAGATGGCCGTTATCGAAATTAAAAAGGAGTTAGGGTGTCACACCACTTAGGCGAGCGCCACCTCCTTGCGGTTTTAAAAATTGGCGACATTTATTGTCCGAAACATTCAACTCTCCCCTCTTTTTCTGAATTGGGAGTCATCGAACATATTGATAATGTAGTCGGCACACTGCCGCCGAATGACCTTAAAGATTTAAAAATTTTGCTTTTTCTACTTTCGTATCTACCTAGTTTTGCATTGACTGCTTTTGTTCGAGTGCTCGAGATGGCGCCATCCGTCCCGACGCCGATCGGCGCCGTGCTACGTATGATTCGCTTCGGGCTGCGGGGAATTGTATTTTCACTCTACTACTCGGGACTTCAAGGTCGCAATTATTCGGGAATGACTCCGCGCGAACGAATCGGCTTTATCGTTCAAATGAAGACTTAATAGTAACATTCTCCAAAGCCGCGATACGTTTTTGCGGTCCCGACGATTTTTCCTCGAGAAAATAAATGGACTTCATTAAAACGCTCAAGCCACTCGCCAGCTTTTGCCGGGCGAAAAAGTAGGGCTTCACCTAATACTAAAGGTTGAGACGATGCGACTGGCGTCTGCACTTCGCCGGTGCCTTCGAAATTTGACAACGATACTTTGGAACCAGAAAACTCGACGGGGCGAGGCAGGCGATCCCACCCAGGTTCACCGGAGGCGATGTATCCACCTCCCTGACAGGCGTACCAGCCATCTTCAGGCTTTCGGGTCACTTGAAGTGCGAAGTAAGCCGCGGGCTTTAATGAAAAATTCGAATAGTAATCGAAAAGGTGTGAGCAAAAATATCCGCTGCCTGCGGTAACCTCGGTGAGAACAGAACTTTCATTACGATTAAAAGATAAACTCCCCGTTCCTCCACCATTAAAAATAGGGCAAGGCACGCCGGCGTCTCGAAGGGCTTTCGCGAGTGCCGCGCGCTTGCTTGCAACTCGTCCTGCCGACAAACGCCTCATTGCTTTTAGCGCAAAACTAAAGATTGGCTTAAATGGATTGCGATCCCCGACGCCTGCGACCTGAGCTTCATATGCCATAATCCCAGCGAAAGAGACGCGTTTAAATTCTTGAGATTTTTTGATCAAATCCAAAACCTGCGCAATTGTGCGCAGTGGACTGCGGCGTACTCCAATCACGAGTCCGCCAATCCTAAGAGACATGTCATATTCAAAAATAAGTGGCAAAGGTCGCGATACTGTCTTGAAAATTGCGTCTATTGCGACCATCTGTTCAACGCAGTCGACGACTAATGAGACCTTTTTACCGGAAGCATGAAGTTCAAGTATTACTTTAAGTTCTTCAGCTTGCAGCGTCGGATACGCGATAAGGAAGTCGTCAAAACCTTGTGCGCTAAGAAAGGCTGCTTCAAATCCCGAGTAACACATAAGTCCCGCAGCGCTTTCGGATTGAAGTGCACGACGGAGCAATTCAGGTACGCGGAGTGACTTCGAAGCGATCCGCACCTTCATTCCAGAGCCAGCGACATTCTCAGCAATCGCGCGGGCGTTTTCATCAAACGCATCGAGATCAATCACGGCCGCAGGCAATCGGACGCGCGCTTCATACAATGCTTTTAAAATAGAACTTTCACCCATTCATTGATTATGATGAGTATCGAATTACAGTCAAACAAGAAGGAGCAGCCCGTGACCTACACTTCCCTCGTCGAAAAGCAAAAACGATTCTTCGCCACAAATGCGACTCGAGACCTGGCTTTTCGCAGAGATGCGCTGCTCAAAATACAGAGTATTCTGACAAAAAATGAAACGAAATTCATCGAAGCTTTAAAAAAGGATTTAGGGAAGCCCGAACTCGAAGCGTTTTCGACTGAAACGGCATACCTGAGAGGGGAAGTTGCAGACGCACTTAAGAATCTAAAGCGCTGGGCGAAACCGAAAAAAATTTCGACGCCTCTCGTGCTACAGCCGGCCAAATCTTTTATTCACTCTGAGCCGTATGGGACCACGCTCATCATCGCGCCGTGGAACTACCCGCTACAACTGGCCCTCTCACCACTCATCGGTGCCATTGCAGCAGGCAACACTGTCGTTTTGAAGCCTTCCGAGATAACCGTACACACGCAAAAACTTTTGGTAGATTTGCTGACTGAGAGTTTTCCGGATGAATTTATCGCTTGTATCGGCGGCGGCCTCGCCGAATCGCAAGCGCTTCTCGAAGAAAAATATGACTTTATCTTTTTTACGGGTAGCACCCGGGTTGGTCGTATTGTCATGCAAAAGGCGGCCCGACATTTAACTCCGGTGTGTCTGGAACTCGGCGGGAAATCGCCATGCATCGTCGAGGCCGACATTGATATTGCAACTGCGGCAAAGCGCATCGTCTGGGGTAAATTTATGAACGCCGGCCAAACCTGCGTGGCTCCTGATTACCTCTGTATCAATCGTAAGATCGCCGATAAATTCATCATCGAGTTGAAAAAAACGATTGCTGAGTTTTATTCGAACGAAGCTATTGAAAGCTCGAGCCTCGCCCGAATTGTAAATGCCGACCACTTTGAACGACTCGAAAAACTTTTAAAAGGCAGCGAAGTTCTCTCGGGCGGCAAAACAGACCGCGCAAAATTGCGAATTGAACCTACGCTCATCGGTAATATGCAGTGGACAGACTCGATTATGGATGAAGAGATTTTCGGCCCCCTCCTTCCAATCATGGTGTACGATAACTTCGACGAAATTCTGAACGAAATAAGGTCACGTCCTAAACCGTTGGCTTTTTATTTATTCACTCGTAATAAAACTCTGCAAAATCAGGTGGCTCAGACGATGCCGTTTGGCGGAGCTTGCTTTAATGATTGCATCATCCATCTCGCCAATTCAGATTTGCCATTTGGCGGCGTCGGTGACAGCGGAATTGGTGGGTACCATGGTCGACATAGTTTTGAGTGTTTTTCCCACAAGAAATCCATTCTCAACAAGTCTTATGCCCTGGATGCGGCTATGAGATATCCGCCGTATACCGACGGCAAACTGAAGCTGCTCAAGTTTTTCATCGGTTAAGGGTGTTTTTGCGTAAACCTCTCGACTTGTCGGTACTTCTAAAATCGAATCTTAAGCTCGAATCGACAGCCCTAATTTCTGACCGACCGTCTCCACGACTTGTTTTGTGACCGTCGTGACTTTTTCGTCCGACAAAGTCGTTTCAAGATCTTGAAGGAGTATCCTGAAAGTAATTGAGCTTTCGCCATCTTTCAAATTTCCACCTTTGAAGACGTCCACAATTTCGACCGACTGCAAAAGAGGCGCACCGACTTTTTGAATTTCGCGGACTATGTCTTGGGCCATGACCGTCTGAGGAACCACAAATGAAAAGTCGCGCTCCACAGGTTGAAATTTCGAGATTTTTTTATATTTAGGAAGCTTCGGCTGCCCCTGCATCAAAAGGGTCAGGTCGAACTCGGCGATAGCCGCTTCTCCGCGAATTTTATGTTCCTCTTTAAAGCCCGGATGCAAGCTCGCGATAAAGCCAATCGTTTTACCTTGATAAAAGAGGGTCACGATTTGCCCGGGATGCGCAAACGCCGGAACGTCTTTCTCTTCGACCTTTTTCCAGATGAAACCTGAAGCGTTCAATCCGCCCAGCATTCCTTCGACGGCCGACTTGATGTCATAAACTACGGGCCGATTCGGTTTCGACCATACATTTGCGGTCGAGCCCCAACTAAGAAGTGCGACACGATGTCCTTGATTGTAACTTTCGGCTTTGCCCATGACCGCGCCAATTTCAAATATGCGTCCGTCGTGATTTCCATGGTTGTAGTTATACTTGAGATTGATCAGAAGCCCCGGAATCAAACTCTGGCGCATGACATTGAGCTCATCGCTCAATGGGTTGATTAACTTCACCGCTTCGCCTACGAGACGAAGTCCTAGCGCCTGATAGGCAGGCGCACTCACCAGCTTCTTCTGCCAGCCTTCAGCGACGAATCCGTAATTCACTGCCTGCAGATAACCTTGTTCTTTTAACAGGTCAGCCGCGCGAACTTCAGATCGATACTCAAGCGCATGCGCGGTCGGCTCACTTGCTAAAATCGGAAACGCTTCAGGAATTTTGTCGTATCCATTGAGACGCGCATATTCTTCAACAAAATCCATTTCGATTTCTAAATCCCAACGAAAAGCTGGTGCGGTCACCTGAGCTTCTTCTTCGCCGGATTTTATCTTGCAGTGAAGCCGCTCCATCCAAGAGACGAAATCGCTCATCGCGACTGGATAACCTAGGCGGCCATTTAAAATTTTGAGCCTCACGTTAACGGCTTCTCGCGTTTTCGGAGTGGGGTACATATCCCAATGATCTTTTGAAACCACGCCGCCGGCGACTTTTTGCACAAGGGCGCACGCGCGGTTCATCGCTTCGACGACTCCGTCAACATCAGTTCCGCGAGAAAATCTTTGGCAAGAATCGGTCTCGACGCCATGACGGCGTGACGCACGACGAACCTGCATGGGGTCAAAGTGCGCCGCCTCAATAAAAATTTCGGTCGTCGCATCCGTCACACCTGAATTGAGGCCGCCGATTATGCCGGCTAGAGCGACCGCGCGCGCTCCGTCTCGAATTGTCAGCTCTTCGCCAGTGAGTTCAAGCTCGGTACCCATAAACGTTTTGAATTTTTCGCGACGAGAATTTTCGATCAAAATCTTATTGCCGCGGAGCTCATTCATATCAAACGCGTGCAGTGGTTGCCCGTACTCGAGCATGACGAAGTTTGTGACGTCGACAATGTTATTGATCGAAGTCATTCCGGCGGCTTCGATTCGAGATTTTAACCAGTGCGGGCTCGGACCTACTTTTACATTCCAAACCGCACGACCTGCGTAGCGCGGACACATGTCTTTATTCCCTAGAGTAATCTGAATTCGTTTTTTGACATCATCGCCGCCCGTTTTTACTTCTGATGCCGGTAAGGTCAATTTTCGATTAAGCAAGCAGGCGACTTCGCGTGCAATCCCAATGTGACTCAAGCAATCGGCACGATTTGGAGTTACGTTCACTTCGAATACAATATCGTTTAAGCCATAGAATTCCGCAATCGGAGTTCCGAGTTTCGCTTCAGACGGAAGTATGACGATGCCTTCTGATTCTTTTTTGAAGCCAAGCTCTGATTCCGAACAGAGCATTCCTTGCGATTCGACATCACGAATTTTCGAAAGTTTGATTGCAAAATCCCCAGGCAAAACGGCGCCCGGGAGAGCCACCGCGACTTTATCACCTTGCTTGTGATTTTTGGCACCGCAGACAATTTGCCTCATGGTGCCGTCGCCGACATCAACCTGACACAGAGTCAGCTTATCAGCATTCGGATGCTTTCCCAGAACCGAGACCTGCCCGACCACCACATTGTTAAAATGTTTTGCCGGATCGTCATAACCTTCGACCTCGAGACCCGCATCTGTCAGCAATTTTGAAAGTGCCGCTGGATTTTTCGAGAATTCTTTAGCGTCGACGTATTCATTGAGCCAATTAAGAGAAATTTTCATAAGCGAAACTGCCTTAAGAAACGAGTGTCGTTTTCAGAGAAGAGTCGAATGTCATCGACTCCATATTTAATTATCGCAATACGTTCGATACCAAACCCGAATGCGTAACCTTGCCAGTCTTCGGGGTTGAGTCCGCAAAAACTCAAAACTTTCGGGTTCACGAGACCCGATCCGCCGATTTCAATCCACCCCGTCCCTTTACACATGCGGCAACCCTTTGCTTTACATATTGGACACGTGCAATCGACTTCAGCGGATGGTTCGGTGAATGGAAAAAAGCTCGGGCGAAACCGAATCTGCATATTTTTGCCAAAGAGTTCTTTTACAAAATAAGAAATCGTGCCTTTGAGATCGGCCATCGACACTTTCTTGTCGATGTAAAGCCCTTCGATCTGATTGAAATTCGGAGAGTGAGAAATATCAGAATCTTTTCGGAAAACTGAGCCTGGCGCCAAAATACGAATCGGTGGCTTTTCAGATTCCATTGTTCGTGCCTGCACCGGGCTCGTGTGTGTTCTTAAAACGAATTCACTGTCGACGTAGAAGGTGTCTTGCATGTCGCGAGACGGATGATCCGGCGGGATATTCAATGCCGCAAAATTATTGCGATCGCTTTCAATGAGCGGACCCGTGCGAACCGAAAATCCAATGCGCGCTAAAATATCAACCATTTCGCGTATAACTAATGAAATCGGATGAAGCGCACCCAAAGAGTTCTCGGGGCCAGGCAAAGTCAGATCGAGCTTTTCTTTCGCCACTGTTTCGCCCAGTGCCGCAGACTTTAATTTTGTTTCCACTTCGGCATAGGCATCTTCGAGAGCTTTCTTTGCCACGTTCACTAACTGGCCGAGGCGCGGCTTTTCTTCAGCCGATGCTTTGCCGAACTCTTTCATGATCGCCGAGAACTCTCCCTGTTTACCCAAGTACTTCACCTTGAGGTCGTAGAGAGACTGTGGATCTTTTGCACTTTGGAAGGCTTTAATGGCCTCATCTCGGACAGCGGCGATTCGGGTATCAAGCATGGGCTATATTTGCTGATTTTCTCGTCTAATTCAATTACAAATGGCCCATGACAAACGAATACGCCTCTCCGAAATGGACCTCCCTTACCAGTGCAACAAACGAGCGCTTTAAAACCTGGAAAACGCTGCTGACTTCTGCCGGAATCCGCAAAAACGGGTCAACTCTCGTGAGCGGCGAAAAAATCCTGTCTGAACTACTCGAACAAGAAGTCCCGATCGAAGGGGTCTTAGTCGAAGAGTCGCGTGTCGACGACTTTCGCGAAAAAATGCAGTCTGAGTCGCGCCGCCAGAGTTATGCGGGCACTCACTTTTATTCCGTTTCAAAAATCCTATTTAACGAGCTAAACGAGAACAACACCCCCGGTCCGATCGCAATTATTGAGCGTCCGAAGATGCGTGCGGCTGATTTGGCAGCGAAGCCAAAGGGCCTCGAAGTTATTTTGTGCCTTCAGGACCCAAATAATTTAGGTGCGGCTCTTCGAGTTTGTGATGCTTTCGGTGCTTCTCGAGTTGTTTTATTAAAGGAGTGCGCCGAACCCTTCTTGCCGAAGGCGATTCGTGCGGCCAGCGGATCGACATTTCGTTTGGACCTAGCGCAAGGCCCGAGCATCAAAACTTTGGTGGACGAAGTCGATGCCGTGTCTCTGATCACTCTCGATCTCGACGGCAAAGATATCCGCAAATTTGAGTTTCCTGCGAACTGCCGTCTACTATTAGGCGTGGAGGGACCAGGAATCCCCGACGAACTTCGTTCTCTGCCAAAAGTGACTAAGCTTTCAATCAAAATCGCCGACGGCATGGACTCGTTGAATGCGGTCAGCGCATTAAGTATCGCGTGCTATGCACATAGCCTGACAGCTGAATAATCGAGGTTGCGGCCCGAATCGAAAACATGTCATCATTTCGCAATGAAGAGACTTTTAGTTATCGTTCTAGCCGCCTCGACACTATTTGAAATCTATCTCGCAGCAGGGATACTCATGCGGCCGGAATCGATGACCGGTGACTTCGGTGTCACGGCACTCAACCCTGAAATTCTTTATTTAGCCTGCATCATCGGATGGTTTTGTGCGGTTGCATCCGCATTTGCCGCCCTTTCTACCTTTTGGATTTATAGAGACAAAATTGAAGGCTATTACATCTCCGCAATACTCGGTTGCAATAATCGCTTGATCGTCAATATCTACGCCAACCACATGCTTGGCCTGTAATTTTTTAGCGGCAATGGCTAAAATACCAGAGCCGCAACCGTAATCTAATACGCTATGATTCTGCAAACTTTGTTTTGTAAGCCATTCTAAACATAAATGTGTGGTGGGGTGGCTGCCTGTGCCAAAAGCCAAGCCAGGGTCAAGTATGATATTAATGGCATCTTGGTTTGGCGCTACGTGCCATGTGGGTACAATCCAAAACTTATCGGTAATTTTAATGGGGTCAAATTGCGCTTGTGTGGCACGCACCCAATCTTGCTCGGCGATGATTTCGGTGCTGTATTGGAATTCTGCAATGGCTGTTTCTGTGCTTAAAGCACGAATTATTTGATTAACATCGATATCTTCATCAAACATCGCAGTGATGATATTTTGCTGCCAAATACCAGGAGGAGGATACTCGATATGCTGACTACTTGGCTCACCAAAAATGGCTTGCTCGGCGGCGGTTTCGGCATTTGCATCTTCAATACTCGCCGAAAGCGCGCCAATGTTCATTAATGCATCGCTAATTGCCTCTGCATTGGTCTCATTTGCTTGAATTTTAAGTAATA
>JAYTDP010000233.1:0-2413 GCA_043735865.1 Bdellovibrionales bacterium | reverse complement strand
TGGGTGAGCCTCATCTGCACTCTTTAAATTTAAAGTTCGTTTTGAATAATGAAGTTTCAGATGAAAAAGATTTAAAATTCGGGATTCGGCAAATTACATCTGAAGTTACCCCTGAAGGCTCGAGACTCTTTAAAGTGAATGGAAGAAATTTACAGATTCGAGGGGCTGGTTGGGCCTCTGATTTATTTTTGCGATTTTCACGAGAGCGCACAGAACAGCAATTTGAATATATCAAAGACCTCGGCCTCAACACGGTCCGATTGGAAGGGCAATTCGAGCCCGATGAATTTCTTGATATAGCCGATCAAGAGGGCGTTCTTGTTATGACTGGCTGGGTTTGCTGTAATGCTTGGCAATTGAATGCCAAGTGGACACCAGAAACAAAACACATCGCTGATGCATCCACGCGCGACCAAATATATCGTTTCCGGACTCATCCAAGTACACTTGCGTTTCTTTACGGCAGCGACGAGGCTCCCGAAGCAGACGTAGAAAAAATTTATGTGACGGCATTTCGTGACCTTCATTGGCAGACCCCATATATCTCTTCGGCGGCCGCGACCACTACGGCTCTCAATGGGGCTTCCGGTTTCAAAATGAATGGCCCTTACGATTACGAACCGCCGTCATATTGGTACATCGATAAAAATCAGCACGGGGGAGCGTGGGGCTTCAACACCGAAACCAGCCCCGGTCCGTCGATACCGCCGATCGAAAGCTTACGAGAGTTTATTCCAAAAGATCACATGTGGCCGATTGATGAAGTCTGGAATTTTCACTGTGGCGAACAAGAATTCCAAAGTATTGTGAATTTTAAAAAGGGACTCGATCTTCGTTATGGCGAATCACACAGCGCGGAAGAGTTCGCAATGAAGTCGCAGGTGATGGGCTATGACAATCACCGGGCCATGTTTGAAGCTTTCAGCAAAAACAAATATCGTTCAGCCACCGGGATTATCCAGTGGATGCTGAACAATTCGTGGCCCTCTCTCATTTGGCACTTATACGATTATTATTTGCGACCAGGTGGCACGTACTATGGAGTTAAAAAGGCGAATGAGCAGCTCCACCTTCAGTATTCCTACGACGATAATTCTATTTACTTAGTAAATCGCACGCAGGTTCAGGCATCCAATCTCCGTGCGCAAGTTCAAGTTTTCGATTTAAAAATGCATGCCGTTTTTGACAAAACGTTTGTGACTCGAATTTCTGCAGATTCGTCGCAGGAGGTCACCCGAATCCCGGCACTCTCATTTTCTTCCAAAACTTATTTCGTTAAAACAACTTTGACCGATTCGACGAAAAAAATCGTCGACAACAATTTTTATTGGCTGTCGACTTCGAAAGAAGTGTATGACTGGCCGAAATCAACTTGGGCGAGAACGCCTGTATTAGCTGAAGCCGATCTGACAGAGCTCCAAACTTTGCCATTGGTAAAAGTAAATCTCCGTTCAGCAATTTCCGAACAAGGCCAATCCGGTTTTGTTGATCTACGCAACTCTGATACGAATCTTGCATTTTTTGTCCATTTGAAATTGGTTGATTCGGCGACCGGTAAAGAAATCTTGCCGATTTTATGGCAAGACAATTACGTTTCGCTTATTCCGGGTGAGCGTCGCCACATCGAAGTGAAATTTCCGGGGACTTCGCCCATTCTTGGTCATTTGGTCGTCGAAATGGACGGCTGGAACGTGGCACCGACTTTACATTAAGTATTTCCGAAGCGCGCGCTTTCGAAGCCATACACACATCGTGGCCCTGCGATTGCTATAATGATGGCTAGAGAGATTAGGTTCATCTCTATTCAAACCGGAGCTTAGCTATGAGACAAATCGCGTCACTTTTTCTTATGCTGTTTATTTATCTATCACTCTTCTCGACGTACGCCCTCGCGGGTTCCACCCAAGCTTTGGATTTAATTGAAGGCCACTGGTACACGAAAAGGGGGTTAACGAGCCCTTATCTCGAAGTCACTGCAAGCCCAGCTCTTAAATTCTTTAAGGTTTCATTGCACAACGACGACAATTTTAGATGTGACTTTTATGGGGGCGTCGATTTCGAACAGACTCAAATTCTTGGCGGTGTGAGCGTCGTTGGTATTCCAAATAATAATTATTTAATTTATAAGAATCATCACGTCTACTTCGGAATCGGCGACCTTCAAGATATTAGCAATACTTTCGTGGGAGCAAAAATGGGTTCGTTCTCACTTGCTCGTGAAGACGTGGACTTTGAAACGTCTCTTTTCAGCTCCGGCCATTTTGCTCGACTCTTAACAGAAGCGAAGGCCAAAAAAATTCTATCGGCTTTCGGCCGCGGAAATATGCAAAGGGGTCTCGGAGTTTTACAAAAAATCGAAGCGCTTTGCCACGAAGTGAGCCGACTCCCGCAAAAGTGAAAATCGCCTGAAATT
>JAYTDP010000232.1:0-3918 GCA_043735865.1 Bdellovibrionales bacterium | reverse complement strand
CTCCAGGTGTAAGCCTTCGAGCTGAAGTTCTGCCGACGCTGTCAATTCTTTCAACTGTTCAACGCTAGTGGCACTCGCGATAGGCGAGGTGATCGTTGGTTGATGCATGAGCCACGCGAGGGCGACCTGGGTCGGTGACGAGCGCGTGTCTTTGGCGACTCGATCAAGTGCGGTAAGAACACGTGTGCCGCGCTCATTTAAGTACTTGCCCATGCTTCCACCGCGGGGGCTTTTGCCGAAGTCTTTTTCGCTCCGATACTTGCCGGTCAAAAAGCCGCTCGCGAGAGCAAAGTAAGGCGTTACTCCTAAATTAAAAAGACTGCAAATCGGGAGCAAATCTTTCTCGTAATCCTGACGATCATACAAATTGTAATGTGGTTGAAGTGACTGATAGGCGGGCAGACTTTTTTTGAGGCTCACTTCTTCGATCGCTTGGTGGAGGCGTTTGCCTTTGTAATTCGATGCGCCGATGACTCGGGCTTTTCCGCCCTCGATAATGTGATTAAAAGCTTCGAGAGTTTCTTCGAGAGGAGTTTCTTCATCGTCTTTATGTGCAATGTAGAGGTCGATGTAATCGGTTTGCAATCGCTTGAGAGACTCCTGCACGGCTGACATCATATATTTCATCGATAGGCCCTTTTGATTGGGTCCCATTTCCATCCCCACTTTTGTCGCGAGAATTATTTTTTTGCGATTGCCGCGTGTTTTCATCCAATCGCCGATAATGGTTTCAGATTCTCCACCCGAGTTTCCCGGTGCCCAGCGTGAGTACATATTGGCCGTGTCGATGAAATTACCTCCGGCTTCAAGAAAGGCGTCGAGAATATGAAAGGAAGTTTTTTTATCGACTGTCCAGCCGAAGACGTTACCACCAAGGCAGAGTTTTGAGACTTCCAGGCCAGACTTACCAAGAGCTCGCATTTTCATCATTCCTCCTAGTTCTTATGTCTCATATTGAGACAGTCCCATCGGCGCTTACTGGCGCCTTTCTATACAACTGTAAAACTCGCGTGAGCCACGCTTTGTCACTTTTGCTATTTTTGATTTAATAACGAATCTACGTGGGAAAGGCGAGTGCCAATCTTGCTCTATAGATAGTTAAGTGATTGAAACGATCTTCCCCCCAAGATCGGCCTTCCCCCAAGGTAACAATCGCCCCCCCTGAAACCTCGCTTCCCCCAAGCGAGGTTTTTTTTTGCCTCTTTTATGTGGCAATGCGCCCCAGCAAATAGTTTTATAAATCGCGTACTCGAATCTGTGGCTTGTCGGTGGATGCACGGTTGTTGCAATTCTATTCGGCAACTAACGGAGGAAAAATGCCAACAAATAAACAAAACCAACAGTCAAAAACTCAAGGTGCAAGCGACACTGGAATCAAAAACAAACTCGGTGAAGCGGTTGAGAAAATCGGTCACATAGTTTCGAATGCAGGTGCGCCAGGTCTTGGTCAAAAAATTCATGATCTAGGCGATAAGCTCGAAACGAAACATTCGAATCCAAGCCATCCGCACAAAGCGTAACCGAGATAGGGCTAAACAGGCCCTATTCTTAGTCGTGCTGGCGCCAAAACAGATTGTATTTAAAAGAACCCACTAGTTCAATGGTGGGATGAGTAAAACAATTCTGATTGTTGAAGACGATCCCCTCTTGAGAGAGGTCTATCAAACGATCGTAAAAAAGGCCGGGTTCAGCGTATTGCTTGCTGGGCACGGCCTCCAAGCTATTGATTTGTTTCAGAACAACGTCGAAGAAATCGATGTGGTTCTGGCGGATATTAATATGCCTTTAATGAAGGGCACCGAACTCACTGACCATTTACGAAATCTTAAACCCGAAATAAAAATTATTTATATGTCTGGATTTGTTCACGGAGTTGAAGTTGCGGGAGAGCTACTTCAAGCTAGAGAAGTAGTGCTGCAGAAGCCTTTCGCTGCGCAATTATTGTTGGGGACTATTCGTGAAGTTCTCGACGGCAACCTCAAATCAGGATTACGCTAAATAAATGTCGAAGATGCTCGGATCAGTTCCGGTTTTAGACCGCATAGCTCTCGAGAAACTCACCGGGTATAAATCCGGCGATCGAACGCTCATCGCGGCCTTGGCTTCGGCGTTTACTCTATCTGTCGAATTGTCGATGCACGAAATACGAATGGCGGCCGAAAAAAAAGATTTTGAAAAGCTCGCACAGGGAGCACACCGCTTGAAGTCCGCGAGTTCCACTCTCGGCTTGGCGAGAGTCAGTTTGATCTGCAGCAAAATGGAAAAGTTAAGACCGGGGGCCGAACCGGTATCTGAACTCCTTGAAGATTTAGAAATTGAAATAGTCGCTGCACAAAAAGAAATAGAGAAACAAACGTGAGCCACAAAGTTTTGTTAGTCGAAGATATGCCTTCAATGCAAATGGTGGTTCAGTCACTTATAGGCGATAAGTGTCACCTCACTTGCGTGTCCGACCTTAAGACTGCCGAAAAAGAGCTGGTCGCTAATTCATTTTCTCTCGTTCTTCTTGATGTCGACTTGCCGGACGGAGACGGATTTCAGTTTTGCGAAAAATTGCGGGCTTCCGAAAAATTTCGAGACATGCCCATCATATTTTTGACTGGCAAAGATCAAGTGGAGGACCGAGTAAAAGGTTTTCGCTTAGGCGGTGACGATTACGTGACCAAACCCCTCGAGCCAAAAGAATTTATTGCGCGTTTCGAAGCGAAGCTTCGCACCACGAGTCGCGCACCACAAACGATCATTCAACGAGGTGCTTTCCGTCTCGATACGACAGCACAAAAGGCGTATTTGAAGAACGAAGCTCGGGTCGAGGCGGACTTGGGGCTGACCCCTATCGAATACAAACTTCTTGCCTACTTTATAAAAAATGAAGGGCGCGTTTTTGCCCGCGAGGAAATCAAAACATCAGTTTGGGGGGCGGGCTCCTTCGTGTCAGATCACACTCTTGACACGCATATTTATTCGACCAGAAAAAAAATGGCACCTTACGGAAAGTGCCTTAAGGCGATTGTCAAACAAGGGTACACATTCAGCCTGCCGGCTAAATCACAATAACTAAAACTCAATGTGAGTTTCGACCACACCGGGAGCTTTTTTAAATCGATCTAGGAATGCTGGCATCTCAGGATATTTTTCGAGATTTAAGAATTTTCGGCCTTGCCCCCAAAACAAATAACTAAAGAGAGCCTGGGTGGCAAAATTCCAGTCAATTTTATTGTCTGGATCGAGTGTGCGTACCCAGGGTGATAAAAATTCAAGAGTCTCATCTACACGTTTTTTTTGGCGTTCGATGTACGTATTAGGAGTATTCAAATCAAAACCTCCATGTCGGAGTAAGAACATATTCGCGGAAGCATCGTTTGATCCGTCTATCGCGGACAAATTATTTTCCTCGTCCAATGTCAGCGAGCGAAGATTGTGCTTTTTTGTAATGTAGTTCGCAATAATACGCGAGTCGAAAACTTTCACACTTGAATTGCCTTCGTACGAAATTAAAATCGGAATCTTATTTATTGGCGAAAGTTGCGCGAGGTATTCGGCGTCATCTTTACTCTCGAGATAGTTGACAACTTTAAAGGTAAAATCGATTCCGCTATTGAAGAGAAACATTCTTAGGCGTCGGGTAAAAGGTGAACGGAGTGATCCAACAATAGTGTAGTTCATATGATAGTCCTCATTCGATAGTTAGAAGTCATCGCCACTAAAACAAATTAAACAACGCCGGTATCGCTTGTTCTCTGGTGAAAAAATGAATAATAGCCGCGGCGATTATAAACCAAACGACTTCGTTCAAAAAACGGCGATAAAACTTTGCCGTGACAACGTAGGTTTCCGGCTCGCGGTATAAACTCCAGTTGGGCCAAAACCGCGGCACAGCTGCAGCATACTGAGGAAATGTTGTGTGAAGTGAGCCGA
>JAYTDP010000231.1:0-1515 GCA_043735865.1 Bdellovibrionales bacterium | reverse complement strand
AACCCGAAGAAAGGCGCTTCTGGCGCGATCATCCGCACCTTCGTCGAGCTAGCGAAAAGCTTCGGCTAAACGCCGGGGCAAAGGTCTAGGTTTCCCTCTAAGAACGACTCGTTTCTGCCGATGAACATGCATGGCAAAGAGAGACGAGTCTGACTCGAACTCAAAATTTTATGTTCTCGGGCTGGTGATTCCACTGGCTCTCTTTGCTTTTAAAGTCGGCGAAAATATTTTCGCGCCTAATTCACGCGCTCCCGCTTCAACGGCCTCAGTTGATTTGTCCCATCTCGAGGGCGAATCGTTCACCATGGCCGCAAAATTAAAAATGCTCGAGGGTGTCGAAATTACGGCTCGCGACGGCGCCCATTTCGTCACAATGGGACACTTCACCGGTACGGATGATACCCGCTCAAGCGCTTGCCAAACCTATTCTCGCATCGAATACGAATTCGCGGCCGACGACAGTGTCGTCAGTGGCGAACCGACAATTATGAAAGTCAGCGGACTTTGCAGTGTGGGAAACGGCCCTAGCCAACTTCAATCACTCGAAATTCCGTACAATCGTGTTTTAAGCGAAAAGCCGGGCGACCGTACGATTTCTCTCGGCGACCACAATAAAGTTGAGATTCAATTTTCAAATGTCGGCGATGAATGGCCGCGTGAATGGCGCCTCGCTTCCGCTGGTTACTCAGGCTCGATCACGCTTAAAATCGACGCTAAAGATATTTACAACTTTCGCGGCCGGCCTTTTACGATTCGCTGGCCTAACTAGATATCCGTATATTTCATTTTCACTTTTAATTTGAGCGGACTGTGTGAACAGTCACCTTCGACATCTTGGTCACCGGTAACAATTAAGGTAAATCGAAGATTTGGTCCCATATTTTTCGTGCCCAACCACCGTACAAGTTTGCTGCTCAACTGAATTTTCGGAACTTCACCATTGCCGAATACGCAATTTGCCAACGTAATATCGCGACCAATGCAATACTCGCGACGAGTCGATTCAGAACGATCTTTAGGGGTTCGCATCCCTAAAATCCGAGACCAATCGTAGAGATAAGCACTTATTTCTTCGTTCTTTGACAGTTCAACGCGCTCCTCTTGCAAGTATTGAAATAAAAACTCAGCGTCAGTGACTAAAACGCGGCCATTCAGCGTCAGCATAAAATAGTCTTGGCGGGTGAACTGCTTTTGATCGGCTTCTATGTCGAGGCCGCAAAGAACGGTTTTTTGTGGCAGTTGCGCAGAAAGAACCTGCTCATATCGCGTGGCAACTTTCGAAGAACGAGGAGTGAGATTGTCACCCAATCCCCAAGGGCATTTGGTTTTTCGATCTTCATCAGCCGTGGGCACATCGAAATTGAGAGTCGCTTCTTTTTCTTGAACTTTTGTTCCCGCACGATCGCAAAGCTCATTTACTTTCGCGTTCGAGTACGGATCCGCCGTTACGATAGGATTTCCGATCTTAGAGCTTTCATTATTTCCCGACTGTACTTTAATATTACGCTGATAAAC
>JAYTDP010000230.1:0-3752 GCA_043735865.1 Bdellovibrionales bacterium | reverse complement strand
CTGCTCATACCCAGCGCCACCCATAGCCATTAACCGCGCGCCCGTCTGGCACATTCCAACTCCATGCCCATAGCCGCGGCCCTCTAATACAAGCGTATCTCCATCGACTCGCGCCACGAAAAGCGTACTCTTCACACGATCGTAACCAAACATCTCGCGAAAATCCTGCGCCTTCATCATCACTCGGCCCTCGAGCCCCACAAACAAAACCTGTTGAACTCGCTCAGAGCCCAATTTGTATTTCATCTCTACTCCACGAACCGTCAGAGGGGCAGCCCTTTGATTTCGCGCCAAGCGGTGGATGATTTCAGAAAATGCGATTCGCGTCTTCCACCGACCCGCCGGAGACATTGCACACCCGCTGTCATTGACGACACCAAAAGCGGGGCCGACTCCCCAGACTTCTTTCGGTTCTTCCGTCTCACCGCCACAGTGAGAATGAAAGTAGGACTTCAAAAGTCGTCCCGAAGAATCCGCGAGCACAATATCTCGCGTCGAGCTGACCGCTTCGCGAATTTTTGAAAGGAAACGTGAACCGTGCAGAGCACTTCGTCCGTACTGGTACACTTGGTGGAGAGTACTTGAATCAATATCAAACTTCTCTCCGCGCCTCTCGTGCATAATCGAAAGCGCGTAAGACCGTGCCGCCACCGCTTGCGCCTTTTGCGCCTCAATAGGCCACTGAAATGGCATTTCTGACGCGACAACATCGACTAAGTAGTCTTCGATTGGAAGACGTGCGACGTAATCGACTCCCGCGGATTTACCCGTACGCTCACGTGCAACAAACAATCCTACCGACGGAACACGAGCGCGGCCAACATTCAATGTCTCGCCGAAGATTTCAAGTTTAGATCCGTAAATACTGAGTGTCTTATCATTATTCGAAATTATCCAGGCGCCATCTCGATACGCAACAACCGCGGTTTTTTTCACAGGCAACGCTGAAAGGTATTGCTGAGCCGCCTTTTGCGACCCACTAAATCGCAAGGCAATCCCCGAAACTTCAAATGACGAGGCCAATTTCAAAATGCGAACTTTAATTTCGGGAGACAAAGGAGCAGCTGCTCGTTCGCCAACATTCGCAGGGCCTGTAGTTGCAGCACTGGAGATGCAACTCAAAACCGTGGCGCACGCAAACAGCGTGACAAGAATCACTCGGCTCATACTTCCCGCTCCTTGGGTCGTAAACGAACAAAACCAAGCAAGCACACCCATGTGCCCGCTTCAAAACCAAAAACTAAAACTTAAATTTGGGCCTCGTCGGAAGGGCCGCTCTTCATCGCTATGGAAAAAGTCTGAAGATCGCCCCAGACTTTTTTCTTGAGCTCTCCCGCGCGTGCTCCACCATTTGCCATTTCATGAAGACCGCGGACCTCGACTCGAGGCATATCCGGCATTCCTACAAAGATCGCTTCGGCGAATTCATATTCGGTGACTTGGATCGCCGTCAGCATTCGCTTGAGCAATGCTTTCTCGGCATCTGTAAGCTCACCGGCTGCCTGTAGGATAACTTTCGGGGCATCGAAGTAGATCGTGACATCGGCAGGCGCTTCGACTGCCACAAAAGCTTCAGGCATAACGAAATTTTTAATCCCGAGCACGTTCGTTAAATACTGAATTTCGATTGGCTGACTCATGAATCCCCGACTTTAAACTGGTAACCGAAAATTTACGAAATCGTATGAAATCGGTCTATTGAAACTATCCGGCCACTGGAGTTAACGCGAGTTGCTACATGCGAACTCGACCAAGGTAGCGGCAAAAGATTCCTCGAGCGAACGGCTAATTATGAAGCGATTTCACAAACCTATCTCAAGCATTTCGCTCACACACCGATTGAGTAGGTAGAAACAAAATTTTGAAAAGGATTTCAAAATGAACAAGCTTCCAGAAAAAATCAGCGAACAGCAACTCGACCAAATCTTAGCCGACCTGCTCACTCACCGTGAACAGTTCTTAGATGCGCATCTCAACTGCCCACTCTGCGGTGACGAACTCATGCTCACGCACGTCACTCATTTCGTGAATCACAAAACGAACGAAGAAGCGCACTGCGATTCTTGCAAGGTTCGCATTCGCGCCGACGAGCACGCGCTTCAATAATTATTTCTTGGGAGTGGGCTTAGAGGCGGGATCATTCCCGTGCTCTTCTTCACCGTGATTTGCGGCGATGGCATCGAGAATTGGTTCTTTCTCTGCTGCCGGTACATTCGACAATGCTTTTTCGATAGCGGGAAGATTCGCTTTTACAATTTCAAAATTATTAGTGACGATCGCACCGGCCGAATCTTTCGGTACAGAAACACGAAAGGCTTCGACAACTTCTTTCACTTGCTCATCGGTTAATTTTTTATCTTTATCTGGCATTTTCGAAATGACTAATGTGGCTTTCAACTGAAGCGTATCGAAGTCAGCACCCGCCGAGGCCTTTTTAAATTCAGCCACAATTTTTCTCAGGTCTCCACACTTCCCGCACTTTGTACTTGACGTAATTTCGGCGGCAGACGGCGCAACATAAAAACAGATGAGAAGTCCTAAGATTAGAAATTTCATCGATTACATCCTGGAGGTTTGTAGACGCCCACTAATCTTCGACCGATCACATACCGGTCGATGGGAACAGTTTTTGAAAAATCGCTACAATACTTATTGGGATCCAATTTAAATTCGATGTGGCCAGAGCCCCCGCCCTCGTAAATCAAAATTGTTCCGATGGGCGCGCGAGCCGCATCACCGCCAAAGTCCGAAATCATATTTCGCAGATGTAATTGGTCGCGCAAATACGCATTCGCCTGAATAGCATGATCACCGGGTATTCGCTCGCACAACAAACCGGCTTCGACTAAAAAATCGTTGACCGCTTGTTTGCACATCCCCTTGCTACGATCACCCGAAATGGTCCGACCACCATGCTTGCTCGAAGCGGCACGAGGGCGCGTTACATGCTTCATCACAATTTCGCTCAAACGATCGTATCCGCCGCGAACATACGAATAGGCATTATAGAGACACGCAGTCCAACTCGCGAAAAATCCGCATTCGTCATTCGCGGGTGCCGCTGCCGGAGCAGGTGGAGCTGAATATGACTGTGGCAAAGGCTGCACGACTGGTTGGCTACCTGACGCGGCTACAGGCACAACCTGACGACTCAGATTTTGCAACCGAGCCGCTTGGCGAGTTGCACTGTTCTGATCTTGGTTCGCTCGGCAATTTGTACAAAGATTTGGATCAACTTCAGGTCGCGCGAACGGATTCGGGAAATAAGAAGTGAGCGCGGTGTATGCACCCTCCATACTCCAAAATGATTTTGGCGGCGCCGGTGGGGGCGTCGGTTTCACATTCAAATATGGAAATTGCGAAATTGGAATTCCTTGAACCGGAGCGGGCACAGGCTTCGCTTGTTGCTGGCGGCCCTGATTTTGAGCAAACGAACTGCCGCAAAACGAAAGCGCAGCAAAGACTAGAACGAAATGTAAACGAAACAGATTAGGCATCACTTACAGGACATCAGTTGCCTAAGAAATTGACAAGACCAACAGGCCTATTCGGCGGGCATATTAGACCTTGTACTTGGCCTATTCTTCGGGGACCGGCGGCGGAAGCGCCTCAGAGTTAAGGATCTCTAAAATCTGACCCGCCAATTTCATGCTGATAGTCGGGACACTCGCAACTTCGTCGACATTCGCAACCCGCAAAGCCTCCACACTACCGAAGTGTTTAAGAAGTGCCGTCTTACGTTTTTCTCCGAG
>JAYTDP010000229.1:0-5573 GCA_043735865.1 Bdellovibrionales bacterium | reverse complement strand
TGATTGGGTGTATGGGGCTGAATTTGAGTTGCTCTTGGCTCATAAATTTCCGTTCCGCTTGGTGTTTGCAGATGTGGAGTCAAGCGCACGCAAAGGCAGCGATTTCACGACGTTCGTAACGGCCGCGCAGAGCTTCTGATGGGCTTCAACACTCGCCGCGAGATGGTTTTCCTCACTCTTGCCGGCTTTTTTATCACGAACGCACTCGTTGCCGAGCTTGCCGGCGGTAAACTGATTTATATCGGTCCATTTTTAGCGGCCGCCGGAGTTGTCGTATGGCCGGTTGTTTTTCTCACGACCGACTTAATTAACGAATATTACGGTCGCGACGGCGTACGCAGACTAACTTTCATCACGATCGGAATGATTTTATTCGCGTTCGCTACAGTTTTTGCGATGATGCAGATCCCGGCGGCTGATGTCTCGCCGGTACAAGACGCCGCTTTCAACTCGGTTTTTGGCGCTTCATTATGGATTATCGTCGGCTCGATCATCGCATTTTTAACTTCGCAGCTGATCGACGTTTCAATTTTTTGGTTTCTGCGTAAACGTACTGGAGAAAAAAAGCTCTGGCTGCGTTCGACTGGATCGACGGCCGTATCACAATTAATTGATACTTTTATCGTGGGAGGAATTGCTTTTTATCTCCCAGGAAAAATCAGTTTTGAAAATTATATTGAAATCTCGCTTACGAATTACACTTATAAACTCGGAGTCGCGATTCTCGTGACTCCCCTGATTTATGCCGCACACAACCTGATCGATCGGTACCTTGGCGAAAAAGATTCGCACTTATTGATTGAACGGGCCGCCGCAGAGAGCGTCAACAAATAGGATCTGACCGGCTTCAACGTCGGTATCCACTATTGTCGTAACGCCGGGACTATCATCTATCTCGTGACTAAGACGAAGGACGTTGCCCGTTCGAGTGTCGAGTTGCAATTTCATTAGGATTTCTGGAGTCACTTGAATCCGAACCGTCATGACATCTCGGCACATCATTTCGGAACCATCAGAGTTGTAACAACCCCAACTATCGCGAATTTTTTGACCGTTCGGATAGTAGATCCCCCACGAGTCTTTGATGATCTTACCGTTCGGGTAGTAAGTGCCCCACGAATCGCGCTGCTTTTGCTTGTTGATGTAGTACGAGCCCCACGAATCTTTGAGCTTTTCACCATTGGGATAGTAAGCTCCCCAGCTATCTCTCAGTTTTTGACCGTTCGGATAATACTCACCCCAAGAGTCGCGGCTGATTTGTCCGTTACAATATTTTTCGTCGATCGCTGCTTTCCTGCTGGTTTCTGCGAATCCGACGGCGAATGTAAGAGTTAAAATTGCGAATATGACTCGAAACATAGGGCTCCCTTATTTTGTGATCGGTTTTGCTTCGTCTAACATTTTATAAAGTTCAGCTAATACAAAATCTTGCTGGTTGCGATAGCCATACAAGAAGTCGTCGCGTGTTGGCATGTACTTGATATCAGGTTCGGCACCATTGTTTTCTATGGCAACTCCGCTTGGGCGATAGAAGAGTGACTTCGTAATACGCGCTTTTACTTGTGAGTAAAAGAGAGGCGGCTGTTCAACTACGTGCCCGCCGAGGCCCATGGTTCGCTCGCCTACCAGTTTCACACGTCCGATTCCCTGCATAAGCGCTGGGAACGCATCTCCACCCGATCCTGACATTTCATCGATCATCATAATAATCGGCTTGGTGTAATGAATTTCATTGGGAGAAATCATATCTTCGCCGTTTAACGCAGTTTTAATCGTCATAAAGTCGCCGTTCGTCCACGCCGTCTTGATGAGATTCAATACCTTTAAGAAATTTTGGTACTGAACCGTGAACTGCTGGCTTTCATCGGCATAGCCTTTAAACGCGAGATACTCTTCTTTATTCGAGAGAAGTTCGAACTGAACCGGCTTAAATGGGGCCGTCGCAAATAGAGTCGCAATCTGGTGGAGGAAATCGACACTGCCACCACAATTATGCTGCTGATCGATCACGAGCCCGACGGTTTTTTCTTCCAGAATTTTGACGACATACTCATATTGCGCGAAACGCAGTTCAAATTCGCTTACGCCAGTTATCGGGTTTGTCGCCATGTACTCTGGAATACGGACATAGCCGATATTTCCACGTGCTGTCGGATGGTAATAGGCCACGAATGGCGTGCTCATAATAACCGTAGCATCGGCCGGAATTTGCGTTCGTGTCGTACCAGAACAACGGAAGCTCTTCTCAATTTCAGGGCGCTCGAGGAGGGCCATATCGTCACGGATTGAAAGCAAATCGAAGTCACGCTTTTGGCTCGGAATCAGACGATGGCTCATGAAAGACGTGCCTGAACCCAATTCGTCCATTGCCTCCCCTGTGTAAGTCCATTTCATTGAAACAGGGTCGATGATGTTCGAAGTTCCGCGGCGAATTTTAAGCGTTACATCGGGATTTGACGGAACCGGCACGCGCGCTGCAACTCGGTTGGTAAGGTACATAGTTGCTACTCGTTGCGCACTCACCACATAACCGTTTGAAACAAAAGTTTGCAGATGTTTTACGACGTCGAGTATCGGCTGGCCGTTCATCTCGACAAGTTCGTCCCCTTTTACGTAAGGAAATGTCGCTTCAGGAAGACCTGCACGATCAATCACATCAAGTAAGACTTTTCCGCCAATGATGTCGACAGTGAACGGCAATGTTGCTTTGTGTGTGCTCGGAACATTCGCCGAGAAATGCCCGTCGCGGAATTCAGCGATGAACTGCAATATCTGATAATAAAATTCAGAATTAGACTTCGTGGCCACGACAGAATTTTGATATTTAGCCGAAATGACGTCGATATCGATGCCGACTTCTTTCTTCTTATATTGAAGCGGTCCATAGCCCGATTTTAATCGAGAGACCATTTGGTTGAGGTCACTCAACTTTTCGTCTGACGTTAAATCTTTAGCGAATGACGGAATTGCGACCTGCGCGCACACAAGAACGACCGCGAACGCGGCCATAAATTTATTCATTATTCCCCCCGGAATGGGTGTTCTATACGCCTAAAACTTTGGCGAAGCCAAGTTAAACATGCCGTTTTTCGTCCGAGTGTCAGAATCATAACAGGCGAAATCTCCTGGAAGATCGGCTATATTTCCAAGTCGAACAGGAGTCCTCTATATGAAGTCTATTATTTTTGCTTTCATCGCTTTGAATTTATTAGCGTCGAGTGCTTACGCTGTCCCAGGTGAAACTCGCAAGCAAAAAGCCCTACGAAGTTGTATTGCTAAAGGCGGTACTCTCGTCGAACACAAACGTACGCTCGGTGGCAAAAATGCTTCTTATTATGGAAATGAATTTGTTGGGCGCACTATGGCGTGCGGCGGTCGCTTCTCTCAAGGGGGCAGCACGGCCGCGATCAAAGTTAAACATATGTTAAGCGGATTAGTGCCTTGTGGAACCATGGTCACCGTCACTCGTACAGACATCACCAATAATGGAAATCCTGTTCAAACAACAGTTCGAATTACCGATAACGGGCCGCTCACTCCAGCTCGAGTTATTGACCTTCCGACTGCTGTTGCCAGACGTCTTGGTTTCGGACCGGGTCGCTCGGGCGAAGTCCCAGTACTTCTCGAGTGGACTGCCTACAGTTGCCAATAACTACTTTACGATATCCGTTAGAACTTTATTTGCATTCGCAGACAAAGTTCCGGACTTCGTCAGATCTGTAAGGAATTCGCCGATCTTTACGGCTGGAACCGCAAAGCTCAATTCATTCCAAACATCTTCAGTTGGGTTCGCGATGAGCTGATCGAGAAACGCCGTCGACTGTACTTTCGGATCTTTCGGGATTTTACCGGTCCAGATAATTCCAACAACTTCACCAGTTACAGCATCCATCATCGCCGAGCCCGAATCTCCGTGAGAGACATCGCAACCGTTGGCGAAAGACCACGCTTTATATGGGCCTGGATTTAATTTATCCGGATCTCCCATGAAACGGAATTCGCCCTCGTCTGAAAACACTTTGCAATCGCTGTCTTTATTCACAACTTGGTTGCGCATTGGGTTCGAGCCGATTCCATACCCGATTGTGACCAATTGTTCGCCACGGTGGAGGTTGTTGGCGAATGAAAAGGGCGAAGCGACGCTTTGGAGAAGCTTTTTATCATTCGGATCGGTTACTTCAATTGCGAAAAGTGAAAGATCGATATCTGTCCACGTGCCATAAAACTCGGTAATCGTAAATTGTTTAGAAAGAGCGGTGAATCGAGCTTGGGTATTGAGGCAATCGCCTGCCGTCGGGCACACATGATGGTTTGAGG
This sequence comes from Bdellovibrionales bacterium, assembly GCA_043735865.1. Taxonomy (GTDB): domain Bacteria; phylum Bdellovibrionota; class Bdellovibrionia; order Bdellovibrionales; family UBA1609; genus CAYHVK01. Next base: position 1,256 of record JAYTDP010000229.1, on the reverse strand, counting down.
CCACTACGTATTTACCCCCGTAAACTCCGATAAAAAAGCCTGTAGCACCCGTCACGCGTGCTGTCGCTTGCGACATGCGCAAGATATTTGGATCTTCGATATCTTTCGAGCTGACTGGGTGCTTGCCCCATTCGTCACCTATTCGATAGGTGTCGCTAAGAGTAGTAGTAACATCAAAGTTAAGGAACCCAGTGCGGCCGCCAAGTGGCCGATACCAGGCTGATGGAGTAATCGCGAACGCAGGCGACACAATCAATGTGGCGAAGATGACAGCTAAAAATTTGTTCATAGATTCCCCCCGGAATTCCCGCTTATTTTAAATACTTAACATCGCGGATGGCTTCTTCTACCCAGAGCCGACGGTAATTGTCACCTACAGTGTACGAAGTGCACTCCGATGCGCCGCTCAATGCGCTCAGCTCCAATATAAGCTGGCACCTGGCTTGCGTAAGTATCCGCCTGAACCAAACCAAACAGAGGTATTAAATGTTTACTTATATTACGAACGCATTCGCACACGGTGGAATCTGGATGTACGCCATTATGGCCGTACAAATCGGATCTCTCGCAATCATTTCTGAGCGCGCTTACTTTCTCTTCATTAAGAGAACGGGCGGCCAAAAGAAGCTCACAGCTCATTTAGAAGACGACATCAAAAAAGGTCGCCTTGAATCAGCTATCAGCAAAGCTCAACAGCTTTCTGTATCTGAGCCGATCGGTCCAGTTGCTCAAGCAGGTATTCAAGCTGCAATGAACATGGGCGGAAAAGAAGAAATTCACGCAAAAATGGAAGAGATGATTGCAGTTGAAGTTGCTCAACTCGATCAACGCACATCATTCTTATCAATGATTGGTAACGTTGCGACTCTTATCGGTCTCTTAGGAACAATCTCTGGAATGATCAAGTCATTCTCGGCTGTTTCACTAGCGAACGCGGTTGAGAAAGCGACAATCCTTTCGACTGGTATTTCAGAAGCGATGAACTGTACAGCGTACGGTTTGATCACTGCAATCCCGGCACTCGTAGCTTTCGCAATTTTAACGAACCGTTCAAATGCTCTTCAAGAAGACCTGAACCAGGCTTGCACGAAAGTATTGAACTGGCTTTGCTTCAATTTCGAACCGGTACAAAAAACAGCACCACGTAAGAAATCAGTTTAGGACTCGCCGAGTTTTTAATCGCTAACGCCGTTACGGCTTGAAGGACGTGATTATGTTTAAAAAGAAACACAAAAATTCAGACTTAAATGTTGAAT
>JAYTDP010000228.1:0-16172 GCA_043735865.1 Bdellovibrionales bacterium | reverse complement strand
GCCGTAACGGCCGTTGGCTTGAGAGGCGCTCCCATTACTGGGGCAACTGCAATTGGTGGTAGTGGTGGCGATGGTGGTGGCGGCGGCTTCGCCGCAACCACTGGAGTTTTCGTTTCTTCAGGCAGCACCTTCGGTGCAATCACGGGCAGGCCAGGCCCAGGTTTTATTTTCGCGCCCAAAGGTAATGCTTCAACCGCCGCGGCAGTGCTTTCGGTTGGCGCTTTTTCGACGTCCGCTAAGATGACTTCATTGTGCGGAGGATTTTTGAAGACCCCTCGAATTGTCGACCACGGAATTACCATCGCAAGTCCCGCAACAAAAACAGAAATGACGACCGCTTCGCTCGACCACTTCAAAAGATCGGGCCAGTTACGATAGCGAACTTTTTCGGCTACGATTTCCGATTGAAGACGAATGCTTTCTAAGTCGTTTATCGTTTGTTCCGCCAATTGAACTTGGGACAACTTTTCACAATAATGGGCGGCATCGATATATTCATTAAGCTCAGCTTTTAATTCTTTGTCTTCCGCCAATGCTTTTTCGACGGCCACGCGCCGCTGATCATCGAGGCGGCCCGACATGTAATCGTAAAGCATTTCCCGGCAATGAAACTTAGACATTTCGAATGGACGGCCGCGAATACCTTTAAGTTCCATTGCCGACTCCACTCTGAGAGACGCTGCCGAGGAGTCTTAAGCCCCGAGCCACTCGAAACCGCATTGTTCCGTCACTGACTCGCAAAGCTTTTGCGACCAACGCCTCAGAGATACCTAAAATACGTGTGAATAAAACGGCGTAAAAATCATTGCGTTCAGATTGCCTACGAAACTCAAGCCATCGCGACCAATTAAACCCGGCCGGAATAACGAGGTCGCCCGAAGTAAAACTAGTCCCCGTCGGCCTGGCGCTGTCGATATGTCGAACAGAATAATTGTGAATCAGCTGAACAAGCTCTTCGAGAGATTCGCCCTGCGCTTTGTGAAGTCCGCGGCGTCGAAGAGTTTTCACGATATCTCGAGTGGCATCTTTTGCACGAGCCTCATCGAGAAAAGCGAGATAGAAAAACAATCCCGCTCTTCCGATAACGTCGCGCATGTTAGTCGACTGTCAAAGTTTTGAGAAGTTCGATTTCTTCGAGAACTTTGCCCGACCCAAGAACAACGCAAGAAAGTGGATTTTCAGCGATCGTCACCGGCAAGCCGGTGCGTTCACGTAAGAGCACATCGAGATTTGCGAGAAGAGCGCCGCCACCGGTGAGAACGATTCCGTTATCCACGATGTCTGACGCCAATTCAGGCGGAGTTTTTTCGAGCGCAGTACGAACGGCATCGACGACTTCCGTTAATGGATCCATCAATGCGTCGTTGATTTGCGAAGACGAAACTTCGATTGTTTTCGGAGCACCGGCCACGAGATCGCGGCCTTTTACTTCCATGTATTTCTCTTCTTCGAACGGATACGCATTGCCGATTTTAATTTTAATATTTTCAGCCGTGCGCTCACCGATGAGCAAATTAAATTGGCGTCGGATGTAATTCACGATTGCTTCGTCGTACTTGTCGCCGGCCACTTTAATTGATTTACAATAAACGATACCGCCAAGAGAAATAACCGCGACACCCGTCGTGCCGCCACCCATATCGACAACCATGTTGCCGGTTGGTTCTGTGATTGGAAGTCCGGCGCCGATTGCAGCCGCCATTGGCTCTTCGATCAAATAAACTTCACGAGCGCCCGCTGCGTGAGCCGATTCTTTGACCGCACGTTTTTCCACTTGGGTAATTCCGTAAGGAACGCAGATGATGATTCGCGGCGGGACCGAAATCTTAGAGCCCGTTTGCTCCATCGATTTTTTGATGAAGTACTGAAGCATTTTTGAAGTGACTTCGAAGTCGGCGATAACACCGTCTTTGATCGGACGAATCGCAACGATCGAACCTGGCGTCCGGCCCAGCATGTCTTTCGCTTCTTTACCAACCGCGAGTACGCGGTTTTGCATTCCACGATAATTTTTTTGAACGGCGACCACTGACGGTTCGTTCAAAATGATGCCGCGACCTTTTACGTAAACAAGTGTGTTTGCCGTACCGAGATCGATCGCGATGTCGTTAGAGAAATATTCCGTAAGCTTCTGCAAAAATCCCATTTAGTTTCTCCGAGTATTTAATGATTTAACTGGAGGGCAAAAAAAGAGTCAATACGCGAAGTTATGCGTCTGAATTGACTTTTTTTTGGATTGCTCTAAGAGTGAAGCTATGAATGACGTTGGCCAACCCAATCAGACTGAACTTTACTCCGTTGCGAAGCAAATTTTCGAAGAGAATTTTACAATTCGTGACCTAATGAAAGCATTACCTGCCGACGTCGAGATCGCGGTGAAACTCGCAGATCGAGTCGATTGTACTCTCAAACTCATCAATGAAGATGGAATGGAAAGAGTGCGGCTACTTGAAATCCCTGCGAAAAACGCAGATCTCGAGGCGCAAATCGGTTTTGAGACGCTGCGCATGTGGGAAAAGCAACCTCCACAAGAAGTGAGTCACCTTTTGCTCGGATTTATGCGCGAGGCTTCACTTGGTCACTCGAAAATTAAATTATTGAAGTCCGTTGGTCGTTTGCGAGAACGCGGATATTTGAAAATCGTCGAAAAATTAGCGCCAAAAGTTCAGGCCGAACTGATGATGAAGGGCATGACCGTTCTAGGCGCAGTGCACGGTCAGCTCAATAACGTGAAAGAGCGGGTCGAGCCTTTGCTCAAAACGGCCTTATCCTTGGCTCAGTCGTACCTGAAGAAGCCCGGCAAAAAAGAATAGTCTAGTTGTGGGCGGCGCCTACATTTTCCTAAAACCCAGTTCTTATGGCTATATGTAGGCAACGCCTACTTCACTACCCGAGAGCCTTTAGCTCATTCTGCATATATTCATGCAGCGCAGTAACATGCTGAATTTTTTGGGATTCGCTCCAACCAAGTCGGCTTTGGAAGACGGATACGATCTCGTTTAGCAAAAGAAGCCCATGATCGCGTCGACTTAGAAATAGCGGGCTTCGTCTCACGTAGAAGTCGATAAGGTCTAGGCACATCGTCTCGCTAATGGCGTGTTCGGCCTCAAGCGCCCATTGGCTGGATCTTTTGTGTTGGGGATAATATTCGAGGATTTTAATCGCTTCCTCTCCATGTCTTTCGATAAGAGCACTGACCGTCGCAATATCTGTTCGATAATCGAATGCAATTGATTCGGCCTGTATACGCGCGCGAGCCATGCGATCAGCGGTCACAAGAGGATTCAGTGGAGTTTTGGTGTTCGGCTTCGTCCAGCGGCGCTTCTCTTCGTCGCTAAAAAATTCGAGCGCTTTTTCAACTGTCTCTTCGCTGATCAATCGGTAGGTCGTGTACTTTCCACCCATTACGAAAGTGACGTTACGTGGATCACCGATAATGGTGTGCTCACGACTCGTTTTACTTTCAGTTGCAGATCCGTCGTCAACGAGTGGTCTGACACCAGCGTAAGTTGCGAGAATATCGGCTTTGGTCAGTTTCGCTTGCGGGAAATATTGATCGGCAACGTTCAGGAGATACTCGACATCTTCTTTTTCGGTTCGCACTTGTGCTGGGTCACCGGGATAATCGGTGTCGGTTGTGCCGATAATAATCATTTCGTGTCTCGGAATTCCGAAGACGATTCGCTTTTCGTCATCTGAAATCATAACGACGGCATCTTTAAGTGGAATTCGCGCTCTGTCGAAAGTGAGATGAACTCCTTTTGAAGGCCGTAATTTCTTTTTCCATTGCCCAAGAAGTTTGGGCGTCACGATGTCGGTCCATGCGCCAACGGTGCTGACGAAATGTTTCCCGCGAATCCAAAATTCTTTTTTTGTTTTTTCATCACGTACTTTAATTCGTTCAAGTTTTCCGTTTTGAAGATCTCCACCGACGGCTGAACAATAATTGGCGAGGCACGCGCCCATATTGTGTGCGGATCTGAGCGTTTCAATCACGAGACGGTCGTCATCCATGTAAGCGTCGGAATATGCGTACCCACCAAGAAGATCTTGTTCGTTCAGCATCGGAACTTTTTCGATTGCTAAGTTTTTATTGAGCCTTTGGTGCATTTCAGGAGCTTCGAACAGCGAAAGCGCATCGTACGCGAGCATACCGAGTCCAAGCCTGAACATACCGACTCTTCCGCCTTTGTAGAGAGGAAGAATGAATCGGAGCGGATGTACTAAGTGCGGAGCTAATTCAAATAAGAGTCGGCGCTCGCTAAGGGCTTCAAAAACAAGGCCGAATTCCATATTTTCGAGGTAGCGAATTCCACCGTGAATTAATTTGGATGAGCGTGAGCTTGTGCCTGAAGCGAAATCATTCGCTTCAATGAGCGCAACTTTCATCCCGCGGCTTGCGGCATCGCGTGCGGCACCGGCACCGTTTATTCCGCCGCCGATGATGACGAGGTCGAAGTCTTGTGTGTCTTCCAGAGATTTTAAGTTTTGCGTGCGTGTCTCGAATGAGAATGCCATAATTCGCCTTTGAATTTCAAAATAGATCAGGTCGAATAGAGATTCAAGACGCGTTCAAACTTTGTAAATTCATTACCGGCGCAGGTAGTACGAACGCGTCACATCTATGGAGAAAACATGTACTGCGTAATTTACGAATTCAAAGTGAAGCCTGGAAAAGAATTGGCGTTCGAGAAATCATGGTCTGAGTTTACGAAGGCAATTTATCGCATTTGCGGAAGCTTAGGATCCAGGCTTCATAAATCTCCGGACCCACTTGTATACGTCGCCTATGCGCAATGGCCCTCAAAAGAAAAATTTGAAAAGGATATTCCTCTTTCGTCATATTCGCCCGAAGAATTAGGCGCACGTAAAGCAATGAAAGACTCCGTTGAAAGTTCGAAGAAAGTATATTGCTTGGAAGTGCAGGACGATCTTCTTAAAACTTCGCCGTTTTAATTCCGATTACCCCGTCGTCAACCTTTTCAAATTTTGACAACAGGTCATAAAATGGACCAGCCTCAGACATCGCAACATGGAGGCCCGGCGAGGTCGCCACCAACAATTGCTGAAAATGCTTCTCGCGACACAACTTGTAGGCGACTTCGAGAAGCGTGCCTAAAACTTCACCCGAATTAAATTGAATCCGCTCGATCCAAAGCGTTTGCGTGAGACCGCGTGTAAAAACTTGCGGCTGAGCGAGAAAATAGCCCTCCAGCGCACGAGTGCCATCGGATCCGACCACATCCGACAAGACGCTAAAGCTCCAACCGAGAGGCAAATAATGCTCGAGGGCTTCGGTTCGCCATGAGGCATGCCACTCAAGCATCTGGCGCTCCATATCGTCCGGCTCAAGAGCCAAAAGTTTCTGACGCTCGTATTGCAGAATGGTGTCGCGATCTGCTAGTTGTAGGATGCGAATTTCATGTGACATTCTGGAAGTCATAACCGATCGAAAGGCATTTAACAATGAAACCTCTCGCCCCCGAAAATATGCAATCGATTCAGGCCAAAGTGCGCGAGGCATTGAAGCAAGGTGCAAACCCTATTGCGGCCTTCGATGCCGACGGCACCCTTTGGAAGTGCGATATGGGAGAAAATTTCTTCCAATATAAAATTGAAAATAAACTCGTGAAACTCCCCGCTGACCCTTGGGCCGAATACAATCGCCTTAAAGAAGAGTCTCATCCGAAAGCCTATTTGTGGCTCGCGCAAATTCTCGAAGGAAAAGAGATCGGAGAAGTTCGCAAATGGGCAAACGCGGCTCTCGGCAAATTCAAACCTGACGTCCCGGTTTTTCCGTGGATGAAAGAACTGATCGCCTTCTTAAAGGCTGAAGGAGTAAAGGTTCACATCGTAACGGCCTCGATTACGTGGGCGGTTGAACCCGCAGCCCACCTGCTCGGTGTCGCCTCTGAAGACGTCATCGGAATTGAAACGTATGTTCGTGGTGGCTCAGTCACAACCGAGCAAAAGGGACCCATCTCTTATCGCGAAGGAAAAGTCGAAGCCTTGCTCGCACGCACTCAAGCAAAGAAGCCAGTTCTCGCAGCAGGCAACACACTCGGAGACCTCGCACTCCTAGAATCGGCTTCGCACGTCCAACTTGTTAACGTTTCCGATGCAAAAGAAGAACATAATTACGGAACAGAACAAGAACTTCTCGCAATCGGCAAACAGCGCGGTTGGTTCACTCACGAAACCTAGGCGGAACAAATGATCGGCGTTTTTGGAATCTTCTTTGCTCTCGGTTTGCTCATGTACCTCGCGTATCGAGGGACAAATGTTTTGTTTCTCGCACCGCTGATGGCAATGGTGGCGTGTTTATTTCATCCGGGCACGCCCTTACTCGCCGAATACACGCAAGTGTTTATGCCGGCTCTCGGTAACTATCTCTTACAGTACTTTCCGATCTTCGCACTGGGCTCAATTTTCGGCAAAATGATGAACGACAGCGGAGCGGCTTATTCGATCGCCAAGTTTATTTCGCAAAAACTCGGAAGCAGTAATGCGATTTTAGCCGTCATTCTCGCCTGCGGCCTTCTTACTTACGGTGGGGTTTCGCTATTCGTCGTGGCCTTCACGATTTATCCGATCGCGCTTCCGCTTTTTCGCGATGCTGGATTTCCGCGCCGATTAATCCCAGCGGCGATTGCATCCGGATCGTTTACTTTCACGATGACCGCGCTCCCCGGCACCCCAGCAATTCAAAACGCGATCCCAATGCCGGTCTTCGGGACTACTTCATTCGCGGCGCCCGTTCTGGGCATCATCGCTGGGCTCATTATGTTTTTGGGTGGAGTCTTCTGGCTCAACCGCCGTGCAAAGGCCGCGATGGCTGCTGGCGAAGTTGACGACGATCTTGCCGCAGTAATCGCGGTGATCCCAGAGAAACATCCACCACTTTTGTTGGCGCTTCTTCCACTCTTACTTGTTGTCGTTTTGAATTTTGTATTTTCGCATTACGTGCTTCCGGATATCGATGCGAGCTATTTACAAGATGTAAAGTACGGATCGATTGCTTTGCCAAAAGTGATCGGCCTCTGGTCGCTCATTTCAGCACTTGTTTTGTCGTTAGCAATTGGGTTTGCGCTGTTTTGGAAATATTTTAAAAACTTCCAAAAAACTTTAAACGATGGAACTTTTGGTTCCATGCTGCCGATTCTCAATACCGCAAGCGAAGTCGGATTTGGCGCTGTCATCGCGTCTCTCGCGGCTTTTCAAATCGTGCAAGATGCGGTTTTAAGAATTGCTCCCAATAATCCACTGATCTCGATGTCGGTTGCGGTTAACGCACTCGCCGGCATCACCGGTTCAGCGAGTGGCGGGCTCAGCATCGCTCTAAAGGCTCTCGGTACAAAGTATGTTGAAATGGCGACGGCCGCGGCAATCCCCATGGAGGTCATGCATCGCGTGGCTTCGGTTGCGTGCAGCGGTCTCGATGCACTTCCACACAATGGGGCCGTCATTACACTTTTAACTATCTGCGGACTCACGCACCGCAAATCGTATTTCGATATTTTTATGGTGGCGATGGTGCCGACAGTCACGGCCAATATCGTGATTGTGATATTGGCGAGTTTCTTTGGAGTCCGGTTTTAGTTAAAGTTTGGGCCTTGACCGTACAGTCGGGTTATTCCGGTAAGATAAGCTGAGATCTCTTGCTTTGCCGGACCCCAGTCGCTTTTATTTTCAGTGTCGATGTTAAAGTAAAACGCCAGAGGGCCACGTTCTTTCGTCGACAAAAAGCCGGCGAGCGCAATGGCCTCGAAAACCGATCCGGTCTTGGCTACGATATTTCCCTCTAAATAGCATTTATTTGTATACCGAGTCAGGTGATTGTGCTCGCCTTGTTCCGCGATCGACATAATGTCCGACAATTTTAAATGAAGACTTGGGTTTGTCATATAGGTGTATATATAGGCAAGCGCTTGGACGACGACTCCCGACGGGGCCTTATTGTAAATTTTTTGACCATGCGCGAGCGTATAGTGCCCTAAACTCGACTTCATAGCGCCCGGACCGGGCTCGACGACCGGGTTACCTGAACCATTATAAAAGCTGACCTGATCCGGCGAACAACTCTTACCGCCGCAGCCATAGGCTTCCCAAACGAAGCGCGCGTAGGCACCTTGGCCTCCCAAATATTGAAAAATCCGATTGGCAATATGGTTGTTTGATTCGTCGTTCATCTTTTTCAAAATTTTGAGAAGTGGCTCAGATTGCGTTACGATTCTCTGCATGGTTTTAGTGTCATAAATAAAATTACTTGAGTGAATGATTCGAAAGGATTTGAACTTCGCTACTTTTGATTCGCGCTTATAACTCGCGATATTGCTGGCTATCGATTCTTGCGACGGATACGCGAGGGGCAAATCGCCAATCATCGCCATTCTCTTATCGCGAATGAATTTGGCTTTTTCGTCGAAGGTCACTTCAGAGATGTTGGTAACTCCGCGTCTTTTTAATTCTGAAAAAATACTGTCCATTTTCGCGCCGTCAAAGTACGGATAATTGTGACCGGCGATATGGATTCGATTGCCCTGCGGTGTCGGGATAATAAAAATCTCCATGGGGAAACGGAATGTGTGTCCGCCCGGCAAAGCAGCCAATGCCCAATGGGTAACGAAGATTTTTGAAATCGAAGCCAAAATCGTCGGACGACGTTGATCTTCGCCGCGCATGTCATGACTACGTAGTTCGTAGACGCTGTAGGCGTCGAGATTTAATTTTTTACTAAATCTTGAGGCAGACTGGAGAGCCGGAGTATCGCAAGCGGCAAGCCCTGTTTGTGCAGACAAAGTCAGACATAGAAATGCAGCTACGAAACTCTTTAGATTTTTCATGTATTTAAATAGAGCAATCGCCGGACCGGCCGCTCTCTACTCAAGTGCTTGAAATGACTCTGATTATCAAAAGGACGTTACACCTACGAGCTAAGCCCAGACAATTTGAGTCATACAGCTGTCTAAATTTTGAAAGGTCTAAGCTCGTCCAATCAAGGCTTCGAGCTCGTCGACTTCTTTCGGGCACATGGCGGTCATATTCTCATGACCCTTTTCAGTAACCAAAATATTGTCTTCGATCCGAATGCCGAGCCCGCGCAATTCTTGCGGCGCCTCTTCATCATTGTGAGGAACATAAAGGCCTGGCTCGATAGTCAGGCAGAAACCCGCTTCGAGTGGACGTGGTTCACCATTGATTTCAGTAACTCCGGCGTCGTGGACATCCATGCCAAGCCAGTGACCGACTCCATGCATGTAGTATTTCAAGTAAGATTTCTTCTCAATAAGGTCGGCTTTGTTTCCTTTAAGCAAACGTTCGTCGATCATGACATCAGTCAATTGGTCGATCGTGCGCTTTTGAATCCCTTCGCGGGTTTCGCCAGGTTTTACTGAAGCGACCAGCCCTTTTTGAATTTCGAGAACTTTATTGTAAACGCGTTTTTGCGTTGCCGAAAATTTTCCGTTCACCGGATAGGTTCGAGTAATATCGCCGGTGTAATAATTAAATTCGGCACCCGCATCAATCAAAAGCATATCGCCATCGCGGCAAGGTCGGTCGTTAAAAGTATAGTGGAGGGTTGTCGCGTTCGCGCCCGTCGCAACAATTGAACCGTAGCCTTCGCGAGTCGCACCACGAACCATCATGGCCCGCAAAAATTCTCCGTGGAGGGCGCGCTCATTCACTCCTGGCTTACACGCCTTCATAACGTCGACGTGAGATTCTGACGAAATTTTGCAGGCCTGGCGTTGCCATTCGATTTCGGCACCCGACTTGCGAATACGCATCTCACCGAGCAGAGAACGCGTATCTTCGATGGTTAAATTGCCCTTATTGCTTCGCGAACGGTTGAGTGCAACGGTGGCGTTCATATCATTTACGACGCGATCCATTTTCGGATTTGTGTAAAAGGAATAATAAAGTTTATCGACGTCTTTTAGAAGCACAGGCAATTCGGCTTCAAGTTTGTCGATTGTGTACACATGCTGAATGCCGAACAAGTTTTTAGTCGCATCCGGACCATATAAAAAGCCATCCCATGTTTCTCTTAATGGGTCTTTCGCCATTACAAACATAATGGTTTCAGGTTGGCGTCCGGGCCGGAAAAGAAAAACGGCTTCTGGTTCGTCAAAGCCGGTCATGTAAAATAAATTGGAGTCTTGTCGATACGGGTAATGAACGTCATTGTTACGAATCAAGTGCGGATGTGCCGTAAGCAAAAGTGCGGATCCACGAATGCGTCCGCCTAAACGATCGCGTCTTTCTCTAAAAACTGACATGTCTAATTCTGGGCTGCGCATGGGAACTCCTTGAAACAAAAAAATTAAAAACCGTACTTGCTCGATAAATTTCGAACCGCATCGCGCGCGGCTCGCTCAGCTTGCGTTGTCCAAGTTTTGCGACTGTCCAAATCGTAAATTGAACCACGCAGTGGGATTTCGATCACGTCTGTCGCCTTTGACTTTGCGGCCCAAACATCTCGGCGGGCCTCGAGCCACAAAATGTTTGAAGCCAGCTTGTCATTACGATCCAAGTTCGGGAGCAAATCCGTATCTCCCAACACATTCACGAGGATAATTACATTATAACCTTCGCGACGAAGATTATCGACTGCTTCTTGAGTTGAAAGCATAGCCGCAACTGAATTACGGACCGGCGTCCAGCGCGGAGGGATAGCTAAACAGTTTTCAACTGACTCGGCAAGCGAGCCACGATCAGCCCACTGAACAGCGCCTGATTTTAATGATAATTGCGGGCAGCTAAACTTCACGGCGAGCGAACCCATGTCGCGATTTCCTAAGTTTTCTTTTAAATACTTTTGTAATACGGCGGTGTCTTGTGGCTGCGCTTTTTTGCTAAAAAAGCTTTTCGATTCGAGCAAAGAATTATCGAGCTTATAGAGCTTCCACTCCGCTTCGTGAGCTTTACCGTCGAGGGCGAAGAAAGCACCGGCTAGTGCTCCCCACTCGATACCAACCACTTTTTGAATTGGAATTTTGGCTTGTACCAATTCTTTTACAACTTGAGCATGTACCAAAGTACGGTAGCCGCCTGGTCCAAGCACGAGCGCGACTTTAGGCTCGGGCGCGACTGGTGCCGGCGCCGGTTCTGACTCGCCATGAGTTTGCGGCGACGCACTCGGCACTTTCGTGACGTGAGGAGGAACCTGTTCGATGTCTTTACGAGTTTTAATTTGAGAGCAATTCGCGAGCACTAAAGTTGCTGCGATAATGAGTAATTTTTTTGTAAGACTTAGGTCTGGCTTTTTCATCCTTTCGGTATAGCGAAAAAAACCTTCAGAATCCAGGTCTAGAGCACTTTTGCCGCAGTTCACATTCGCGATTTTTTCAGTCAAAATTAAAGAATTGATCAATGTCGATTTTATTGGGGGATGTTAATGAGAAAAGTAAACCTTTTCAAAGGCGCGATGCTGAACACTGTAATGGCGGTGTCATTACTGACGGCTAGTCCACTATTGGCTGCAAACAAAACTGCTAAAGCGGTCCAATTACAACCCGATCACCTGGGGATGATGACGTTCGCACAAGTTTCGCGATTGAACGATCGCATGCGTAGGGAATATGTGGCGGTTCTTCGCAGCGCCACTTTGGATATCGATGGATTCCAACGTAAGTTTGATAACAAAACTTACGCGTTGAACGACACTTCCAATTTCATGACTTGGCTGATGGATTACGCTGACGCCTCAACTCCGGGCACTCTGCCGGTGAATCGATGCCTCCACGCCGGAAATATTTCCGCCTACCCAGAGGCCGCATTCAACGCTCGCAATTGCAGTGGTGGAGAATGCGAACCGGGCCGAGTTGAAGGACAATGTTTAAGCATCCCTTGCGCCATCGGCGGTCGCTCAACTCAAACAACAGGCTCGGGAGCTAACGCTCGCGGTATCCGCGGAAGCACCTGTAACTTCGTGGCATCTGGAATGGTCAATCAACCGACCCGCGGTTGCATGAACAACAACGCCGTCGAAAATGCGCGTTTCGCACGCGCGTGCGAAGATCGTCGTAATGAACTAGCTCGTCAAAATCAGAGCGAGACGGCCACTATTGTTCGTCAAACGAATGAGTACTTTGGATTTAATCCGGGCGGCACTTATCGTTCAGATACTTGCAAATCAGAAGGTTCGAAAAATCTTTTCAATCAATTAATTTCTCATTCGTACAGTAATGACGCCTATGCAATGTTGATCAAGACTGCGTACTTCTGCCAATCGAACGGTCAGGGATTGCCGGATGGAATTAATCATTACAATGGAACTTCGGATGTACTTAAATTCGACGATCTAAAAGCTGACTTCGATAATTTGAATAAAGCTGTCGACGATATTTTCTCTGGCTACGTCCGCCACTGCCGATCGCCAATTACGCCGAAAGATGTTTCGGCATTGCGCGCAAAACTTCCCGCATACAAACGCGACGGCACAATCGCTGGCGCACGCAAAGGCTCTTCTTTTTACTACCAAGAAAAAATGCGTCTCGATTACTTGACGGCACTCCCGTCAGGACAAACTCCAACCCACATCAACGTTCTTGAAGTGGAAGAATGTAATCTTTTAAAAGATCGCTGGACCGAATTGCAACGGATAATTGGTGATATTCGCGGAACATATCCGCGTATTGCCGATGCGAATCCTCCGCCGCAGATCCCACCTGCTCCGCCAACGGATGCAGTGAAAGTGTTCCCTACGGGATGTACCGAAGCCGTGACTCGAGAAGGCGCGCAGCTCGCGCAGCCGGTGGCTCGATGCATGCCTTGTTTAATTCAATCGACGGAAAATTTAAAAGATCGCGCTAGTTCAAATGCAGAAGTGCGCGGCCAAGCCGGAACTTACCGCGCTTCTCGCAAATACTTGTCTCTCGTCAGCACGATGGCTCTTGCGTGCGGCGACGGATATCTTCACGATTCTGTTTTAACGACTGAAATGATGGTGGATTATCTCCACGCCTTTGCCTATTGCAAGTCGGACACTTATGATTGGGATGCAAATCAATCTGAAAACGAAAAGCGTTTAGCTTTGTTATGGGGCGATCAAAAATATTGGCGTTCAATCGATGGTAAGCAGGATGATCCGGATCACAGCAGCCAATTTCGCGAAGTTTATGGCATCAACTATAAAGATGCGAAAAATATATTTTGCTCTGAAGGCAAACGCGGCGGCCTCAAAGGTCGCAATGGGTATTCGGCTTCGGAAAAAAGACAACTGTTGCGCAGTCGTCGCGAAAGCTTCGAACACGGCCGTGCAAAATTCGGCAATGGAAACGATCGTGATTTCTCAGGTGCCCTTGCAGATTGCATGAGTGAAGCCAGCGAAAATGCGGCTGCATTCAACCGAGATTCGAAGTTGTGCATCGGGTTCGATTCGTTCCAACGAGGAGAAACTCCGCAATACACGCAAATGCGCGAAACATTCCTCGACGATCCGACGATAGTCGACTTCGACAACAACTGTGCGATCCCGAAGCAAATGGAAGAATATCACACGAAAATGACCAGCACGGGCTCGGTCTCGGTTTGCAAAGATGCAAACTCTGACGGAAAAGATGATCTGGTCGGCGCGCCATGCAGTGCCGGTGGCGCTTATCAGTGCCTCGGCTTCGTTGACGCCCGGGATGCTTCGTCGGTTAACGACAAGAGCTGCGCACCGCCGACTAAGCCGGGCCAATTGGTGTTCACGTTCTCGGATGCAAATCTTCCTGGAAGTACTTCGCGATACACGTATCGCACAGGCTCGGCATGCGATATCTCATCGGGAGATGTGCGTCGGACTCCGCAAATCCAACGAAGCGCTCAGTAGGGTTTACGTCGTACGCTTCTGATTGAAGCGTACGATATCGATAAGAGGTTGGGCCTTTGCTCCGAATGATCGAAGGCTTTCAACAGCAGTTTCAGACGCATTTCTTAGTTCATCTTCAGTCGCCTTCACACCAATTAATGCCGGATACCCATTGCGTTCTGGATCATCGGGCACAAAATCATGTAAGTCGTCTGCTAATTGAAAAGCTAAACCTAAATTTTCTGCGAATCTCGACAGCTGCTCTTTTTGCAGTGTTGAAGAGCGCGCAAGAACCGCTGTTCCCATCACCGCAACATGAATCAATTGTCCGGTTTTAAGACGGTGGAGTTGCGAAAGCGTTTCGAACTGAATTTTATCTCCTCCCGCCATTTTCAAATCCATAATCTGGCCAGAGATCATGCCATTACCCCCAGCCGCCGAGCCGAGAAGGAAAATAAGTTCAATTCCGAGGGCGGGAATTTCTTTGTATTCACGCGCGAGGAAACGGAAAGCTTCAGTTAAGAGTGTGTCGCCAGCCAGAAGCGCCGTCGATTCGCCGTAGACGCGGTGGTTAGTCGGAACTCCCCTGCGCATTTCGTCGTCATCCATGCACGGAAGATCATCGTGAATAAGCGAATACGTGTGAACCATTTCGAGAGCCGTCGCCCAAGGCAAAACTCGGTCATGCGCGACTTCAAGCATTTCAGCCGTCAGAAGCGCGAGAAGCGGACGAAACCGTTTCGAATTTTGAAACAAAGAATATTGCACTGACTCAGCAAGGGTTTGCTGCGGATAAGCCGCGAGGATCGGCCCCATCTGACTGTGAAAGTAATCTTCGAAAAGGTTTTTTTGGCTTATCATTTAATTGAAGTCCTCAGTGACCGCTTTGCCGTCATTGTCGACGCGTAAAAGAAGTTTCACTTTTTCTTCAGCTTTTGAAAGCTGGTCATTGCATTCGCGGGAATTTTTAATTCCTTCTTCGAAAAGCTTGAGCGAATCTTCGAGCGAGAGATCTCCCGCTTCCATTTTCGTTACAATCTCTTCGAGGCGGGTTAGTTTTTTCTCAAAGTCCATTCGGACCTCCTTTTATTTTAAATTCATTGGTCATACCTTTAGCTTCAAGCGATTCGATTTTCGCAATCGCGCTGCCTTGAGCAAACTCGATGGTGACTTGATCGTTCGGTTTCACTTGCTTGTATGACGTAATAATTTTTTTGCCGGCTTTAACAACCGAGTAACCGCGGTCGAGAACTTT
Source organism: Bdellovibrionales bacterium (assembly GCA_043735865.1). Taxonomy (GTDB): domain Bacteria; phylum Bdellovibrionota; class Bdellovibrionia; order Bdellovibrionales; family UBA1609; genus CAYHVK01. The sequence continues at coordinate 1,122 of JAYTDP010000228.1, read as the reverse complement.
GAGCGGACTCAATGTTTCAAGTTTACTGATCGCTTCGCGAAAACGAAGCCACGATTTTTGCCGGTTTTTATCAAAAGTACTTTTCATTCTTAAACTTGCCGATTCGAGACGGCGGTGAAGGCGTTGGATGCGCTCACGTGGTGTTCCCATTTTCTGCACGGCCAATTCGACTTCGTTACGGCGAACTTCGAAGTAGCGAATCACCGCATTCTCGAGGCGAGTGGTCAATTCGTCGGCTCTTAAAGTCAGATCTTGCAAATACCGTTGAGGATCGACGAGTCGCGAAGTGTAATTCGCGACATCCCTCTTGAAGTGCTGGATTTGCTGTTGAAAAGCCTGAATGATTCGCTTCTTCAAAGTCTGAATGTGCTGGCAAGTTTCAGTCGCGTTTTTGCAAACGAGCTCAGCCGCAGCAGACGGAGTCGGCGCTCTTAAGTCGGCAACAAAATCTGCAATGGTAAAATCAATTTCATGGCCGACCGCGCTGATCGTGGGCACGCGCGAACCGGCAATGGCGCGCGCTACTTTTTCATCATTGAAGCACCACATGTCTTCGATCGAACCACCGCCGCGACCGATGATGAGAACATCTACGTCATCGACTTTGTTAATTAGCTCAATCGCTTTTACTATTGATGTCGCGGCCGCATCACCCTGCACGACGGCTGCCGACACGGTAATTCGCGCGCCCGGGAACCGGCGATTCAATACATTCAGAATATCTTGAATTGCGGCACCCGTTGGTGACGTGACAATACCTATATGACGAGGAAATGGCGGAAGTTCGCGCTTCTTCGCCGGATCAAAAAGTCCTTCTGCTTGAAGCTTCGCTTTTAACTCTTCGAATTTTCTTTGCAAGGCGCCAGCGCCGACCGGCTCCATGGATTCGCAATTGAGGGAATATTGGCCGCGCGGTTCGTAAACGGTGACTTTGCCGCGGGCGAAAACTTCCATTCCGTTTGCTGGCTTGAATTTAAGTTTCGTCGTCTGGCCGCGAAACATGATCGCGCCGATTTGCGAGGTTTCGTCTTTGAGTGAAAAATAAAAATGGCCTGATGAATGCGGTTTGAAGTTTGAGATCTCTCCACGCACCCAAATTTTCTTAAAATCACCTTCAATGGC
>JAYTDP010000227.1:0-1926 GCA_043735865.1 Bdellovibrionales bacterium | reverse complement strand
TCAGATCTTTACTCGCCTCCACCGGTTATCAGCGAAAACGGAGCGAAAGGTAGCGGCATTAAAGTTGATTTCAATCCGCAACTTGACGTTCTTTTCGTGATCGACAACTCAGCTAGCATGAAGGATGAACAAGCACGACTCCGTGATGCGATTTCTCGCTTCGTCCATGGTTTTGGCGAAAATAGTTTCATCGACTATCGTGTTGGTGTCATCACCGTCTACGATTCTCAGCATTGCGGAAAACCGAACAAGCATAACGATTTCAAAACTTGGGAGTGCTACACTCAAGGCAAATTGCAGCCAGTTAAAGACGCTCAAGGTAACGTCATTGCAAATTCAGCTTACGTACAGCGTGGCGAAGGCGCAGCTGAAATTTTGAAAGCGACTCTTAATGTCGGCGCCCTTGAATTGAAAGATAATGGCCCAGAGACAGAAGAAATGTTCAATCCAATTTTGACCGCTGTGTCTCCAGAAATGAATGCCGGTGCAAACCATGGCTTCTTCCGTCCAGACTCACACAAAGTCATAGTGATAGTGAGTGACGAAGATGATGCAAGTATTGAATTAACGTCGGAGTCATTCTTAGCTAATTTGTATACCGTTATTCCGGCTGAGAAACTTTCGCTTTATGGTGTATTGGCTGTTGGTGGATGCGCACGTCAATCGTTCGCTGAAGCACCAGTTCGCCTTGAACAAGCGATTTCGCGCCACGGTGGCAAAACGTACCGTATTTGCGACATAACTTTCGGAGCCAGCCTTGCAAACATGGGCGACAACATTCGTCGCAAATTGTATCGCATTAATCCAATCATCCTCCCCACAGTACCAGAAGCTGGAACACTCAAGTTGTTTTACGGCGACACTGAGATTCCTGCAGGCAAAGGTTGGTCATATGACATTCGCCTTCGCAAAATCACGATCGACAGCACTCTCGACGTGCCGTTCGTAGAAGGTCGCCAATTCCGTGCGGCTTATACCGAAGTGAGCGCAACTTCGATTCGTAAAGGCCGCGTACAGCGCGCCAACCCGTAATTCATTGACCCGCATCCCACAAGGTATCTAAGCTTGTGGGATGACTGATTCACTTCTCGCGATAATTTTAGGCTGCATCGAAGGTCTCACTGAATTTCTGCCCGTCAGCTCGACAGCCCACCTACGCATCTCTCAAGCCCTTTTAGGTCTCTCTCTCGACAACGAATTCTGGAAAATGTTCGCCGTGGTTATTCAACTCGGCGCCATCTTATCGGTCGTCGTTTATTTTCGCTCTCGCATCTGGGATCTGTTTTTCGTGCCGCGCGGAAAACTTAAAACCAAAATTTTGCTCTCGTTCTTTGCCACCGCGATCCCCGCTTTTATTTTACGAAAACTCGTACAAGATAATCTCGAAAGTATGACGGTCATCGGGTGCTCATTGCTAATTGGCGGGATCATCATGATTCTCGTTGATCTGTTTTATAAACATGAGAAAACAACTGAGCTCGGGCAGTTGTCTTTTACGCAAGCAGTAGGAGTCGGACTCTTTCAAATTCTTTCGGCTGTCTTCCCCGGCGTGTCTCGTTCAATGTCGACCATTGTTGGAGGCCAGCTCTTAGGATTGAGCCGAATGGTTGCCCTCGAATTTTCCTTTCTAATTTCGATCCCGATCATGGCGGCCGCGACGGCCTACGATTTTCTTAAATTTATTCGCAATGGTTCGGCCGGCATGGCCGAGATTCAAGAGCGCTGGATGACCCTCGCGATCGGCCTCGTCGTATCGTTCGTTGTGGCGCTCGCCGTAATCGCTTGGTTTATGTCATGGGTAAGACGCCGCAGCTTTATCCCATTTGGTCTATACCGGATCGCCGTCGGACTTTTTGTTCTCTTCTATTTTAATTAAAAAGTCGCACCTAGGGAAACCTTAGCCAAAGTGACGCGCGGGAAATGCCC
>JAYTDP010000226.1:0-3181 GCA_043735865.1 Bdellovibrionales bacterium | reverse complement strand
TGAGGCTCTAGACCCTTCGGTTCTTGAAGCATTGAAGCCTGCCGTTCTTCTTGCCGAATATAAGAACTTGTCGGAAGGAAGCGGCGATCTCGATTTGTTATTGGTAGAAGGTCGAAAGAAGAGTGAATTTTGGGTCCGATTTCACACGCGGCGTGACCGGCCCGGACTCTTTTTAGAATATGTCGACACCTTATTCAAAGCTGGCGCGAACGTACTCGAGGGTTTTATTCACACTGACGACAGTTGGGGAGTTTACGACTGGTTTCACATCCGCTCTGGAAAGGCGCCTTCGCAGGTCAGAAAAGCTCTTTTACTTGCACAGAAATTAGCTCACGAGGCGCGTGGTGCCGACATTGTAAGATCCGTGTCGCCGGAGGCCACCGCTGTGAATGCATCGGCTGAGTCAAAAGTGACTGTCCGGTTCGAGAGCGTCGACCTTGTCCGATCAGACGAGGAGATGGCGATTATTAGTTTCCGAGGTAAGGATCAAAAGGGGGCTCTGCTTGCTGCAACTCGCTCCCTTTACCAGGCGGGGCTTTCAATAAAGTGGGCAAAAGTTCATACATGGGGAAATCAAATAGACGACGTCTTTGCTGTCATACGAACTGCAACCCTAAAAAACCCTGGCCTACATACGATTCATGTGAATAGCGCTCAAACGAGTCACGTAATTAAAGCTGTGGCGCCCTCGTGGGAACAAATCGCGAAAGCCCTTCAGCAGATGCTTACATAAGCTACGCAAAAAATCCGCAGTGATTTCAATGGATGCATTGCGACTTCGGCGCCGGAGCCACATAAGGCGTTTCACCGTAAAAACCAGATTAGAAATTAAACGGCGTTCGAAAACAAACCACTTTGGAAAGCAAACCACGTTAGAAATTAAACCACGTTAGAAATTAAACCACGTTAGAAAGCAAACCACGTTAGAAATTAAACCCAAGCTGTACGAAAGTGCTCTCGACACTCTTTTTGTTCCACGCATCGACATCAATTCGTTCGCGTCGATATCCGATGCCCAAATTGACCATGGCAATACGGCCGTCGATGCCCGCTCCGAAAAGGCCGTATCCCGCGGTTACAGACGCGGCACCGAAACTTCCGATATCGTAAATGCCGGACCACGAGAACGCTTGTCCGAGTTCGCGTCCGGCGGCGCGGTGATAATGTGTTGTCGAACGAAAATGTGGAAGCAGTCCTTGATAACTTGTACCTAATCCCAAATCAAATTCAGGATGCGATGGCAAGCGGTCGCCCGATCGATAGATTGGCAGATTCGTGATCATCGCTGACAAAGTGGGTTTCCATGCTGAAGAAAACTCATATGAAAATCCAGGTTCGACATATAAAACCCGTTGATCGTGCAGTTCAATGACGTCCGGATCAGCGAGCGCATCCAGCGCATAAAACTTCTGGTAAATGTACCTTCGCACCACGTATCGCGACTGCAAACCGATCTTCAGCGCTTTATCGTCCTCAGAAAGTAATCCGACCTTATAAAAAACTTCGGTCTCTTGCGTGCCATAAACAGACAACTGTGGATAGGCCTCATTGCGACTCAGATATGAAAGTCCCGTGCGAATGGGCACGATTCCGACCGCCCAATAATCATGTTGATACCAGATAGAAGTTGCGGCTTGCGCCTGCCGCGGTTGGTGATCGACCAAAAGACTATCCGCGATCGAAACCGCGTCATCACCGCGTAAGCCCCGATAAGCATCGGCGAAATTTTTGGCCTGATCATTCGCCACCAAGTTCGCGCGAAAAACGCGCTTTTGCGAGTCCGCCAAAAAAGCGGGATTACAATCAATGTCATTCACACTGGCCGCCATCGAATAGCAGGCGCGCCCGATAACCAGTTGGTGGAGGGTCAAATTCGGCCCTTCGGTCATTAAACTCGGAACGCCAATAATCGCGTCTTCGGCAAACGCAGATGTTTCACACAATAAACCGAAAGCAGAAATCAACGACAGGAATGCAACGAGGTTCCGCAGTTTGACCCCCGGCAATCTCAGCGTCGCGAGTTCGGACGTACGCAAGGGCTGCTTCGCCGTAGGTAAAGACCGTTTCAGAATAAACAAAGACAACTTCAGCATGGGTAAAGCCCTCTAAGCGGAGGCGGAATTTCAATCAGCTCAGTCTGCGAAGGCGCATCTCCACCTGCCGGAGCCACAAGCTCTCCAAGTTTTGCCTTGCTCGTCAGAATCGATGCTCGACGAGCCGGGTTCTTCGTCCCCTTCGCTACATCTTCGATCACAGGAACGAATCCCCGCGCCAACAGCTCGAGCCAGCCCTGCATCGCCGCTTCCGTTACCGCGCAACTGCCCGCAGAGGGGGAAAGTACATTTTGGTGACGCAAATCATCTTTCAAAATTACCAAACGTAAAATGGCGCGATACAAATAATAGCCATAACTGGCCCCCGGCGAATCAGTCATCACTTCCACTGCCGCTCGAAGATCGGCTACTGCCGCCGGCCCCGAAAGATCAGGAAGCACAACAATGGCCTTGAGCGCGATGTTCATTTGCGCGAGCATCGCGCTCAGGCCGGACTGCTGCTTTTGTGACGGCCCCGCCATAATCACTTGTGCTACGCCTATAAATCGCGAGAGCACAATGCCGTTTCGAGCGGCGTAAGTCGACGCGAGCAGCACGCGTGACTCCGCATCTTCTGGATTCTTTCGAATCCGCCCCGAATATAACTGAATTGCATCTTCGTATCGATGATTGTCGATGAGATCGATTCCATCCTTGCGCTCACAGAGCCCCGGTACCGCAATGGCTATCCCAAAAATCGATGTTAAAACGAAGAGAGCAATATTTCTCATTCTCTAAAGCCCCGCTGACGAATAACTTTTTACTGACAAAATATAATTGGTAATTACAGACGGAATCGAAATTGCGCGAAGGTTCGCTTGAATAGTCGGACTACCCACCAACCGTACGGAATCAACCTGAGTCTGAATATTAATCCCGTCGATGCCACCCGTAAGACCTTCAGTGAAAACTTTGAGCATAAGTGCGCCCATTCCGTTCGCGTAGTTTGCGGCACCTTCAGGACTCGGGACCATTACAACATCTTTTCCGCTGGTATAATCGACCCAAGTTCCGCGAGTGAAATTAAGTGGAACGACATAGCGTGCAGACCCTCGAAGGGGACGATTATTTATTTTATCATTCACGGT
>JAYTDP010000225.1:0-5346 GCA_043735865.1 Bdellovibrionales bacterium | reverse complement strand
ATCATCTGTTTGACCACAAGGCAATTGCAGAAATCTTGAAGAAGCCCACTGAAGATGGCGATTTTTTTAGCTTCGATAATTTAGGTAAGATCCAGGGCCTCATGGACGATTTGTTGAAACACGAAACTTTAGAAGCCAAGAAAGCTTTCTTAAATCGACTCGACACAAAGAGCTACGAAATCCTCCTCCGCACCTATTTCCACATCGTTGAAAATACGGTTGCTTCATCCAAACCACTTAAACATTAAGGTTCCAACTAGACCTGGCCGATAAGCCAGGTATGAAACGCATTTGGCTCCTCGCCATTTTATTTACTCTCGTCTCATTTCGGGTCGCACCTGTTTGGGCTGAGTATCGCGTATTCAAACTCGAGATCACCACTGAAGCCGGCAAATCTCGAACAGTGACGACGACCCTCGACCAACTTCAGTATGGCCGGGTCTACCCGCTCAACAAAGGCGAATCGGTCCAGTACACCGACTCTTGGATGTGTTGGGAAAACACCTCCAATCGCGCGCCCTGCGTGAAGTTGGAACCGGCTAGCGCTACGCCTAGTTCGTAAGCCCCCAATCTCGATTTAAGACATTTAAAAAGTTAAGATGAGGGCATGGCAAGCTCTGTCCAAAATGCTCAAGCAAAACAAGCTCAGGATCTCCAAGATCTAAACGAGAGCTATAAACGTCGTAAAAAAACCGTCATTGATAGCAACGAAGAAAATCTGCAGTCCCTCAAAGATGAATATGCCGACCGCATTAAGCAAGAAACGCAAACGAACGAAGCTGTCGTCAATCACATCAAGAAACAAAAGAGTGAAGAGATCAGCCAAGCGCGAAATGAAAAGCAGAGCCAAGTTTCACTCGAACGTTCGGAAGCTCAAAAAGCGGTTCAGTCCGAAAAAGAAAAGGGCCGTGCTGCACTCGAAAATTTAAAATCGCAAAAAGAATCCAGCTCCAAATCCTATGATGAAATGATTCAGCAAGCGCGAATGACGAAAAGTCGTCAGCTTGCCGACGAATATAAGAAATCTCAGGCGCTCGTTAAACAAGAGAATGATCGTCGCGAACAAATTGAAAATCAGTCGCACCAGGCCGTTCAAGAAGTTGTGAAAAAAACCTCTGATGAAAAGCGTTCACTTCAACAAGAAGGAAATAAAGAGCTTACCCATATTCAAAAACAATTTGCCGTTGAATCTCAAGAAATGAAAAAGAAAACGTCGGAAGATTTGGCGAAGCAGCGAAAACAAGGCACAGAGACTATTGTTCAAAATAAAACTGAAACCGATGTCAGATTAGAAAAAGAGCGTCAGCTTTCAAGCAAAAAGCTAAATGACATTCAGAACACGACCCATAATGAAATCGAAAAGCAAAAGTCTGAAGGCGAAACTAAACTCTACAGCCAGCGAAAAATGAACGATGAACTTCTGCACGCTGATGTAGAGCACAGTACGAAATCCCTCGAAAAAGTACGCGCGGACTATGACAGTCAAATTAAAACCCTCCACCAACGAGGAGAGGGCGAAGTTCTAAGTCAAAAGGAAACTTTCAAGAAACAGATTCAAGAACAGGATGCATATTTTAAATCGCAGCTTGAAACGGATCGCAACGAACAAGATAAAACTTTGCTTAAGAACGAGGCTACTTTTCGAACTAAACTTGGAGAGCAAGACAAGGCTTTTAAAGACCAGGTGAAGCAGCAGCGAAGCGAGTACCAAGATACCTTCGTAAAAAATGAAAAGACCAACACAGAAAGTCTCGAAGCCCAGCACGACCGGCTCATCGATGCGTTCGTAAAACAAAAAGAAGGTCTCGTTCAGCGTTTTGATAAATACGGCGATAAAAAAGATGATCCTTTTTATAACTTAAAAGATTTTGAATCAAAAATGACCGAAGAAGAGAATTTCTTTATCGTGAAAACGAAAGTCCCTGAACACGAGAAGAAAAACGTCGATATTCTTGTGAAAAGCGATCGTGTCATCGTGAGTGGTCAGCGAAGCTTTGATGAAAAAGTGAATAAAGATAATGGAACTCTCGCAACGGCAACGCATCAGTCATTCAGAGAGATTTTACCTCTCCCGATTCCTGTCGCGCCTAAAGCTGTCATGAAAGAATATAAAGACGGTGTGCTCACCGCCACAATCCCGAAATTATTTTTTGGTAAGAAGGCCTGATACTTCGTGTAGCACGTATTTAAAACGCGCCTGAAGTTCATCGAGCTGATTTAAATTCGCTTTAAATTGACTGAGAATATCCACCTCGTACGAACCAAACGAATTCACTTCACTCGAAATTTCTCCCTCGGAAACAGTGTTAGTTTCGAGTGATTCATTTGAGCGGCGGATGTCTTGGTTCTGTTTATTCACAATCATTGGGATCCCTTTCGGATTTCAGCACCTGATATTTTTATGGTAGGCCGAGTTCTAAAAATGCCAAACTTAAATTCTCTTAAATCTGTTAATTTTCTCTCACTGGTTCCAAAGTGGAACTTTTTACAACCTTGGAAGCTAAGCGGCGCAAGTCTTTGGCGATGAGCTAATTCGAGATGGAGTTTACTCATTGGTCGCCAATGTTGAAGGATTGCTTAATTGGTACTCACACTTAAGTGAGTCCAAATCAACTTGGCCAGGTATGTCGCGGATGTATCCGCTTAAGAGATTTGGTTTCATGACGCTTCCCGAACCATTCTCATGCGCCAGGCCAAGAACATGACCGAGCTCATGAACGAGGAGGCTTTCTATGTGGACTTGATCATAGCTTGGGGTTTGTGAGGAAGTAAAGTAAGCAAAGTTCGAAGCATTTACTTGAAGGTCGGCCTCGTAAATTCGGTTTCCTGACCAATAGACTGTGGTGCGCGCTTGTTCATTTGGCTTGTCGGCATCCCATGTGTTTCGCCAATAGATTTTTGAAACTCCGTCTTTTCTTGCTGATCCTTCGGCACCCGTTAAACCCGTTTTTTGTAATACGATGTGAGAGCTGCCGATTCGTGAGTTCCAGATTCCAACGGCTGTTTCAATAGAAGGAACATACTGAAGCGGCACCGAAGGGTCGATTTGAAGCGTAATCACTTTGGCGGACCAAGACACACGTTGAAAATCGCTGTTCTGAACGAAGTTGCATGAAGCCTCTGGCTTAATTTGTTCGCTGCAGGCTTGGACGAAGAAGAGCCCAACAATGACTCCAAGACCGGCGAAGTACTTCAGGCGATGAATCAGCGGTACTATTGATATGGTCATTCAGATGCTCCTTCTTACCTCTTCTCTATTACAAGAGCTGATCCCGGCCGCTGCTTCGTATTTAGCTGAAATTGTTGGGGATTTTTCCGTATGGATTTGTCTAAAAGTTCGACGGGTGTTAGCTGGAGAACACCTGTTTTTTTGGCTGAGTTAAGTGCTTGATATGCGAGGGAGTTTTTTGAACTGAAATTATGGACACCTGAAAACCGGCGGTGACCAAAGAGGCGCGGGGGGGCACCGCCCCCGAACCGAGCGGGCGGTGCCCCCTGACCGAAACCGGAGCCCTTTTGCTCCTAGCCTGAAGTATAGGGATCCATAAGCAAAACTTTTAAATCAATCGTAGGACCAAGCGGGCTTAGAAGTGATACCGGAAAACCGGGTATAGAACTTGATATATGTATTGGTTAAGCGAGCCGCTGGTGACGAAAGAAACCTAGGCACGAAAGCAAATCTGCTTCGACTCCCGGTCGGGACGATCTTTGAAGCAAACCCACCCATCACCCAACCCATCTCAGAGGCGCCTAAAAGGGGGCCTCTTCGCGTCTAGCAATTCAGATATCGGATATCTGATATCCGATATCCAAATGAGATAACAATTTCAAGTCACGCTTTCTGCTGCCAAATATTACGGACAAATGATTCTCTCCCCGCAACCAACTTTCCAAACGGGAGATTTTTATGAAATCGATAGCTTTAGGAACAATGTTACTTTTAGGTTCGGTATTTGCGTCGGCCAGCGAAAGCACGCAGTTACTTGAGGTTCGCCTGAACTCAGGATTCACGCCGCCAGAATATAGCTACTACGTGAAATGCCAAGTCACTTCGACAATGGTTTCAGTTGAAAGCCGCAAAGGTAATGCAACGGCTCCCAATTTTTCCAATGCTGCTGTTGTTTGGACGAAAGCGGTTCCGAATGAGAAGACAGCTTTGGCACTTCTCAATGCAGCTGCAAAATCGAAGAGCCTAACTGAAGCGATGGGCCCGACAGACGGACCATCTTCGGTCTATACCGGTGTGCTTGAAGGCGAAGTCGTCGATCGAATGGTTAAGCTCTACGTCGATTATAGTGATGTTCGTTACACGAACCCCGCAAAAGGCGTCGATGCACTTGTCGAATTCGGTCAAGCGAACTGCCAACGTCCTAATTAATAAAAACGGCCAACCCCGAGGGCGCTTATGAAAACTGTAATGTTGATATTAAATTTAGGCATTTTGTTTATATCCGCGCCCGTGTTCGCCAAGTATGATTACTACTTCGGCGAACTCAATGTCTTGCAAGAGGCAATCGTCGATACTTCAGAAGAAAACGCGCTCAAGGTTTTGAGTGAGCATCCCGAGCTCTTTGATACACCGGTTGCGAAATACGCTGCAAATGCACAAACTGAATCCAATTGGACTCCACTCTTGATGTCCGCCATGTACGCGCGTCCGACTCTCACCAAGAAGTTACTCGAAATGGGCGCTAACCCGAGATTTATTGAGCAACGCCACAATACCAGCGCGGTCCTCATTTTATTTATCCAGAATCAAGGAGACACGTCACCAGACGTACTGAAGACCCTTCAAATTTTGGTCAATGCGGGAGCCGATCTCGAAACTCCATACGATGTGATGGGGCGAAAGGAACTAAACCCACTCTCTATGGCCGTCGATAGTTTTTTGCTGAGCTCAGAACCGCTGCGCATCTTACTAAAGGGCGGAGTCAATCCTAACTCAGCGCTTGATTACAATTATCGAGCTATTCATCGCGCCAGTAACTTACGATATTGTCGCTATGGTCTCGGAAATAATGAAGAAGGCCTCGAGTGCGCACGCCATAAAATCACGAAGCTGAAAATGCTCGTCGCCGCCGGCGCTGATATTGAGACGATGACCACGTTTAGTGTCGATCGTCAGCCACTCTTAAATATGGCTTCTGAAATTTTGTCGACTCACGGTTCGTACCAACACTATTACGATGAATTTGAAAAGTTAGCTCTTGAGGGAGTTAAGTTTCTCCTGGGCAGCGGTGCCGATGTGTGCCGCAAAGTCGACCAAGGAATTGTCGGACGAGCCTACGAAGCAGTAAAGAACGCGCGTAATTTGCCGAAATCTGTAAGTGCGATTGAGGCTATGGC
>JAYTDP010000224.1:0-1756 GCA_043735865.1 Bdellovibrionales bacterium | reverse complement strand
TCATCCAGAGCGCGATGGGCGGCACCGCCGTCAATACCCAGAAGCTTCACGAGAGTGGCCAAGCGATGATTTTCTGACTCGGGGAACAACCGGCGCGCGAGCAAACATGTGCAGAAAACCGGAAGCGTTGGGAGAGGCAATCGGTACTTTTCGAACTCCACCGCTAAGAAACCAATATCAAAAGGGGCGTGATGCGCGAGGAGAAAGCCATCCTGTAGAAAGGCGTGAAACCGATGGATGACGTCTCGAATGGGTGGAGCGTTCTCGACCATCTCGTTCGAGATATTATGAATCGCGATCACTTCGGCGCCCATGGGCCGCGTCGGCTTCACGAGCGTGTGGAATTCGTCGATGATTTGACCGTTACGCCATTTCACCGCGGCGATTTCGCAAATGTCGGCGTCGAGCGGATATTTCCCCGTGGTCTCGAGATCGAGTGCAATAAATGTAGCGTTAGTCCAAATGAGATCGGCGGGCTGGGGCTGTGTCATTGGGTGCAAAACACCATTTCAAATGAAACCTGACAACTACTTTTTGCTGGGTTTTAAAGGTGAAGCCATTTTATCTGCGAAAGCGCCAAGATCGTCTTCGGCATCGCGCTCTGCAGTCGGAGTTTCACTTTGAGGAACACGAGTTTCGACTGTCGGAGGTGGTGTAGCCGCTTCAGCATGCTTCGGATGACCGCCCCGGAAGTCTTCACTTTCCTTTTGCATATCTTTTTGCTTAATGCGGAACTTGATCATACCGCGGTCGTCTTTGCGACGCTCAACCGGATTAATGCTTTCAACGGTCGTTTTACCGAATATATCCACATTCTGACCGCGTAGACCCGCTTCGATTTTTGCGATCACGATATCCAGTCGCTCTTCTGCAACATTACGAGCACGGTCTTTTACCAATGCCTTGGTCGCTGGAACTTCGGCGTTGACGAAAATGTCGGCGTCTTTTGCACCTTCAGTAATCGCGCGCACCTTTTCCATAACTGATACGAATTGCGCGGCAGCTTTAGCTGTGCCTTTTTGGAACAGATATTCTTCTGGAATATCGAATGTAATCTCGTCTGGATTGACGTCGATGTTCGTCGCGATCTCGCCGAGCTTTTCTGTCATGAAATGAAGCTGAATTTTCTTCGTGCCCATATCCATAATGTTTGGAAGACGATCGGTTGGAGTTACGAATTGTTCAAACGCTTTGAGTGGTTCGTTCATGATGTCCATGAAGAGCTTCTCTAAAGTGAGTTCGACACCGTAATTTGAAAAGTTATATTCGATAATGCTGGGAGTGGAGAAATAATCGGAAACGCTTTTTTTCACTTCTTCCGACTGATTCACAAGCCACATAACTAAGAAGAATGCCATCATCGCCGTCATAAAGTCGGCGAATGCAACTTTCCAAGAACCACCATGATGGCCTGCCGCCGCGATGGTGATCTTTTTAATTACAATGATAGGCTTCTTATCCGCTGCCATTATGCTGCTTTCTTACCTGTTTTCGACGCTTCATCCATCTCTTCAAAAGAAGGGCGAACGGCCGGGTAAATAGAACGACGAGCAAATTCGATGCAAACGAGCGGAGGCGCGCCTCTTTGTAGTGCCACGAGTGCCGCTTTAATTACTGATAAGTAACGGCCTTGAACGTTCAAGTCGTCACCGATCTTTGTCGCGATCGGACCAATGAAACCGTAGCAAAGCAAAACCCCGAGGAATGTTCCAACGAGAGCGGCTGCCACGAGCTCACCGATTTTTTCTACACCGGC
>JAYTDP010000223.1:0-7951 GCA_043735865.1 Bdellovibrionales bacterium | reverse complement strand
TTGTTAAGCGTACGAAAAAGATCGTACAAGTTCCGGTTGGGCCGGCACTTGTAGGCCGTGTTGTTGATGCACTTGGTGCACCGATCGATGGCAAAGGTCCGATTGAATCAAAAGAGTTCCGTGTTGTTGACGTGAAAGCGCCCGGCATCGTGAAGCGCTCTCCAGTGAATGAGCCACTTCAAACTGGCATAAAAGCGATCGATGCTTTGATTCCGATTGGACGCGGCCAGCGGGAGTTGATCATTGGTGACCGTCAGACAGGTAAAACTGCGATCGCAATCGACACGATTATAAATCAAGGCGACCAAGGTGTTCATTGCTTCTACGTTTGTATCGGTCAGAAAAAATCAACTGTGGCACAAGTTGTAGAAAAACTTCGTAAAGCCGGCGCAATGGAATACACGACAGTTATTTCTGCGACAGCATCAGATCCAGCTCCACTTCAATTCTTGGCTCCGTTCGCTGGTTGCGCGATGGCAGAATACTATCGTGACTCTGGCAAACATGCGTTGATCGTTTACGACGATTTAACGAAACAAGCGCAGGCGTATCGACAGTTGTCGCTACTCCTTCGTCGTCCTCCAGGACGTGAAGCTTTCCCCGGCGACGTTTTCTATATTCACTCACGGCTTCTCGAGCGCGCGGCAAAATTGTCTGACAAAATGGGCGGCGGTTCTTTAACAGCTCTTCCAATCATTGAAACCCAAGCGGGCGACATTGCCGCTTACATTCCTACGAACGTGATCTCGATCACTGATGGACAAATCTTCTTGCTTGCCGATTTATTCTATAAAGGAATTCGTCCGGCGATCGATGTGGGTAAATCGGTCTCTCGTGTCGGTGGTGCCGCTCAAATTAAAGGGATGAAACAAGTTGCGGGTTCATTGAAGCTCGAACTTGCGCAGTTCCGTGAACTTGAGGCCTTCTCGGCATTTGCATCTGATCTCGACGCAGTAACACAGGCTCAGTTGGGACGTGGACGTCGTCTTGTCGAAGTTTTGAAGCAGCCGCAGTTTTCTCCGGTACGTGTAGAAAATCAAATTGTGACGATCTTCGCAGCTTCGAACGGATATCTCGACAAAATTTCTGATAAAGAAGTTGTTCGTTACGAACGAGAGTTTACCGATTTCATGAACACGAAACACAAAGCAATATTGACGAAAATCAAAGAAGACAAACAAGTGAAAGACGACACGAAGGCATCGCTCAAAGCAGCGTTGACCGAATTCGCCGCCGTCTTCAGAACAGAAGCGTAACAACGATGCCTAGCTTAAAGGACATTCGCAGCCGTATTGCGAGTGTGAAAAACACGCAGCAGATCACGCGAGCCATGAAAATGGTTTCAGCGGCGAAATTGCGACGTGCACAAAACCAAATCGTAAATATGCGACCATACGCAAATGCGATTTTGGGAATTATTTCGGACGTCGCTGTGACGGCCGAAGTAAGTCACCCCTTATTAGCGAAAGTTGAAAATCCACAGAAGATTTTGATGGTCGTTCTCACTAGCGATCGCGGACTTTGCGGAGGCTTTAACAATTCGGTGAATCGCTTCGTCGAAAAGTGGTTGGCTCAAAATACCAGTACGTACGAAAAAATCGATTTCATATTCATCGGTCGCCGTGGCGCGGATTATTTAAAACGCCGAGGAGCAAAGCCCATTGAGACGATGCTTAACTTGGCAAAAGAGAATTCATTCTTGCTGGCTTCGACAATTGCGAAACGCTGTATGAATGAATACATGAATGGCGGGTATGACGAAATTCGTTTCGTTTATAACAAATTTGAATCGGCAATTTCGCAAAAATTGACTGTTGAGACGGTACTTCCGATCGACATTTCGAAAACGTCTTTCGCTCAAGCGGGAAACGCAAAAGCGGGATTTTCGGAAGATTTTATCTTTGAACCGGCACCAAGTGAAATGCTTGAAGAACTTTTGGCACAACATTTTGCGGTTCAAGTTTTCCGAACAATGTCTGAGAGTGTGGCGTCCGAGCACGCGGCTCGAATGACGGCGATGGAAAACGCAACAAAGAACGCGAAAGACCTCATTAATAAATTAACTTTAACTTATAACAATCTTCGCCAGGCTTCGATTACGAGAGAATTAATCGAAATTTGCTCAGGCGCGGAAGCAGTCAACGACGCTTAATAGGAGTCGAACTAATGGATCAAACTACAGTTGCTAACGGTAAAATTACGCGAATTACAGGTCCGGTCGTCGATATTGAATTCGAAGGCGCAGAACTTCCGCCACTCTTGAATGCACTTAAAGTGACGAATCCAGCGATTGATGATCGTGCGGGCAACCTGACGCTCGAAGTTGCGCAGCATCTCGGTGACCGCGTCGTTCGTGCCATCGCTATGGATTCCACCGACGGTCTCGTTCGTGGAATGCGTGTCACTGATACGGGAACAATGATTTCGGCTCCGGTTGGCGAAGGCTGCTTAGGTCGAATCATTAACGTCATCGGCGAGCCGATCGACGAAGCTGGCCCATTGAACACGAAAGAGTATTGGCCGATTCACCGAGCGGCTCCAAAATTTGAAGATCAATCGACTGCAGCTGAAATTCTCATGACTGGTATTAAGGTGATCGACTTACTAGCTCCTTATGCAAAGGGCGGAAAAATCGGTCTTTTCGGCGGAGCGGGTGTCGGCAAAACAGTTTTGATTCAAGAGTTGATTCGTAACATCGCGACTGAGCATGGTGGATATTCAGTATTTGCCGGCGTCGGTGAGCGGACTCGTGAAGGTAAAGATCTTTGGCTCGAAATGGAAGAGTCGGGCGTTATTAACAAAACGTCTCTCGTATTTGGTCAGATGAATGAGCCGCCGGGAGCACGTGCGCGTGTAGCATTGACGGCGCTCACTCAGGCCGAATATTTCCGCGATCGCGAAGGCCGTGACGTTCTTCTTTTCGTCGATAATATTTTCCGTTTCACGCAAGCGGGTTCGGAAGTGTCGGCGCTTCTTGGTCGTATTCCCTCTGCGGTTGGTTATCAGCCGACACTCGGTACTGAGATGGGAACTCTTCAAGAGCGTATTACTTCAACAAACAAAGGTTCGATTACTTCAATCCAAGCAGTTTATGTTCCGGCGGATGACTATACCGATCCAGCTCCGGCAACGACGTTCACCCATTTGGATGCGACAACGAACTTGGATCGTGAAATTGCGGCACTGGGTATTTATCCTTCGGTGCATCCACTTCAATCGACATCTCGTATGCTTGATCCATTGATTGTTGGACTTGATCACTATAACTGTGCACGTGATGTTCAAGCTCTCTTGCAACGCTATCGCGAACTTCAGGATA
Organism: Bdellovibrionales bacterium; assembly: GCA_043735865.1. Classification (GTDB taxonomy): domain Bacteria; phylum Bdellovibrionota; class Bdellovibrionia; order Bdellovibrionales; family UBA1609; genus CAYHVK01. The sequence continues at coordinate 4,632 of JAYTDP010000223.1, read as the reverse complement.
TCATTGCGATCCTTGGTCTCGATGAATTGAGTGAAGACGATAAGTTGGTCGTGAGCCGCGCGCGTAAAGTGCAACGATTCTTGTCTCAACCGTTCTTCGTCGCGAAACAGTTCACCGGCATGGACGGCAAATACGTTGATGTTAAAGATACTGTCCGTTCATTCCGCGAAATCCTCGACGGAAAACATGATGATCTTCCTGAACAAGCGTTTTACATGGTCGGTACGATCGAAGACGCTCGCGAGAAAGCGAAACGAATCTAATGTTGAATCTGACTCTCGTGACTCCAGACAAAAAGATGCTGACCGGCGTAGAGGTCGAAGAGATTATTGTGCCGGCCTACAAAGGCCAGCTTGATATTCTTCCGGGACACGCACCGCTCATGACGACTTTGACTGCTGGAGTTTTGAAAGTACGAATGAAAGACGAGTCGACTTTCAAGTCAGCCGCAATCAGCTGGGGCTATCTCCAAGTTAATCCGAACGGGGTCATGATTCTCGCTGAAACGGCCGAATGGGCCGAAGAAGTTGATAAGCCTCGCGCTGAAGGCAACTACGCATTGGCCGAGAAACGTCTGCAAGAAGCCGGGCTCGGACCTGACGATTACGTCAGCATTCAGCGTAAGGTCGAAAAAGAAAAAGCCCGCCTCGAGTTGGTTCAGTAGTTTTTCTTCTACTGAATCTTTAAATATCCCGTGAACTTCAAACTCACCTCAAAAGTGCGGTCGGGTACTTCGTGCCCCGCAGGTCACTTTTGAGGTGAGTTTGAAGTTCACGGGCTCCCCAAAAAATAATGGGAAAAGAAAATTACTGAACCAAGCTCTCGGTATATGGCGCAGCTATCGATGGGCCTGAGGCTATTGGGATTAATTTTCTTCAGGTGGCGACTTGGTTTCAGCTTCCTCGTCATTGGTGGACTTCGCTCCATGACACTCAAGCAAATTTTTCGCCATTTGCGGGATGGAGTCCCGATAGTCTGAAATTATGCAGGCGCGCCAGAGTTCTAGTTTTTCTTCGGAAGCCTTTTGTTCCTTTGTCGCGATAAACATTTGGTAGTGCTTCACGCATTTATCTTTATCGATGGGATTTAAAAGTTTGCCGATACTTTCAGGCGAGGCGAATCTTGCCCACTCGTACATCGGGGTATTTTCGAAATTTGATCTGCCTCTGTCTGAAGTAATCTTTTTCGTAACGGATACAATCTGCTTCTTATTTGCTTCATATTGAGTCGATTTCTTCTGCGGATCCTTATCGCAGATTTTCGTTAGCTCATCGATATCGCTCTTGCCCTTTGCGTTCGCGACTGAAAAAAATAATGAGATGGAAAGAAAAATTATTTTGGACACGCAGTTGGCTCCGGTTTTGGTGGTGGTGCCTTCTCGCATGTAGGCTTTACGGGGGCATTCGCTGCCGGGCATGGGACCACAGAATCAGTCTCACAATTGGGTCGAATCGGCCTTCTGACCGAGAGAAGTTTAGTAATACCGGCCGGGCTTGTGTCGCCGAAACACCGCTTGTTATCGAGGCGTGCGGTTCGATCGGGCGGAGCGATGGCTGGATTCCCAACCATACAGCTATCAATCCAATCGAGATACTGAACGACTTCACCAAGCTTTGCGATAGTTCCTGCCTTTTTTATTTTAATTTTCCATTGCCCGTTGTCTTGAGTGAATGCCTCATTCGGAAGGTATTTTGCCATAACACCGCGGCCAGCATTGTAACCAATGGCGGCGGCAAGATATTGGGATGTTTGGGTCTTCATAAATCGATCGGCATTCGCGGTTGTTCGCGATTCGGAAACATATTCTTTCAAGCGCTCGAGAGATTTTTTGAGATAGATCGAAACAAATGCAATTGATGCGCGGCCGATCTGGTCTCTTTGAAGGGAAGTCGTGGTACCGCCACATCTGCGAGTTGGGCAATCCAGGATGATTCCTCTCGGAACATACATTGTTTCCCGGCGCAAAATATCCGGAGAAATATCTGGCACGAATTGCTTCCACTGGTCAGACAGAGGAGGCTTGCTAAGTTCGCTGCGCATAAAATCGAAAGTGGGTTTATTCGACTGAACAAGGCCAACAAAAGACCCAGAGAAGCGTCCCGTGTCGCGATTTAATTGGTCCGCATTCAAATTCCATGAAGATTCGGCAGCGATAACACAGGTGACGACCTGAGCAGGGACACCAAAAATTCGTTCGGCCCGAATTAAATTTTCACGCTGCGAAAGTAAATATGCGTGATTGTTGCATTTTAAATGACTGCGTAACCAGGCGTTGCTTCGATCAAGTGCCGGATGTGGAATTGGACGCGTGGGCGCTGGCCTGACATCACAGTTCTCACATTTTCGACGGTTTACTTCGCCGGCGTCCCGGGTCCCACGGAAGAAGCTTGTAAAATAATCGTAAACTCGCTCGATCGAAGTTGGCTGTATCGGCGTGGGCTTCGTTTGAGCATGAGAGTTGCTCGCGACTGCGAACATAAAAACGGCCGCAGTAAAAAGTGTACGGGTTGAGAAAGACATTGAATTACCATTGTACGGTGCATCTGAAGGTTCTTTAACTGAACTAAAGTTGGTTTTCTACGAACCTAAGCACGCTTTCATTGGACGTTTGTCTAAACCAAAAAATGAAGTCAGAATTGGGTCCCCTCATGCCGCTTGCGTAGGTACAATGTGGTGACAGCATGAAGCTCACATTGATTCGCGCCCTATTTATTCTATTTTTTATTTTTCCGGCCATCCGCGCCTTTGCGCAAAATACATCGCGATTAGAAGAAGAGCAAAAGCTGGAGGCCGAACGAAAAGCAAAAGTGGAAGCAGCCATACTCTCCCGTGAGGCGGAAGCTCGCGAAATTGAAGAGCACCCAGAGATTTACGCAAACCCTGAGAAGAAAAATCTAGTTGAAGTTGAACCGAACAATATTTTGCCGGCTGATTTGACGAATGTTTCGGCGCTTATTCCATACCGGATTCGTCGCCAAAATTCTGGTGTCGACGTAGGCGTCGGCTTTTCGACCTATGCACCCATAAATTATGAGTCGAGCTACATAAGTGGTACCATCACTGATTTTAAGGGCTTATTTGGATCGGCCGACACGCCGATGATTGAACTTTATCTCAACTACAAAAAGAATTTTTCATTCGGATCGCTGGGTTTAGATTTGGGAGTCGGTTATTATAAAAATTCGGCCACTACTGATGCCGGCGACAATTTAACAATAACTCTTCAAATCGCTCGATTCGGCGTCAAATATATTTTGGATAGTATCGGTTACGAGCCAAAAATAGCCCCTTACGTTGGAGTCGGTGGATACACGGCGTTCTATAAAGATGATAACGGTGTTTCGTCGGTGAACGGTAATACAGAAGTCGCTCCGTATTACATGGCTGGAATTATGGCGCAGCTGAATTGGATTGATCCAGGTGCTGCGGTCGAAGCGTATGCCGAATCAGGAATTGAAAATACCTTTTTGTACGGAGAAGTACGGCAGTACCAAGCCTCAGCCAACGATAAAGATCCGGATCTTTCTACCGACCCTGTCTTTGATGTCGGCATGAGTCTCGAGTTTTAACTTAACGACATAACTTTAATAAAAATTCGAGTTCTTCATGAACGCGCGGCCAGGTCACTTCGTTCATGCGAACTTTCAAACGCTGATCGGGCGTGAGAGCGTATTTTTTATTTTCTCGTGTCGCCAGCTGGATAACTTGAGCAGGTGGAAGTTTCGTTTGCTCGGTAAACGCGAGAGAAATTGTGTTTTTCCCGGCCGAAACATCGCGAACGCCAAGATCGCGGCACAATTTGCGAATCAACATCAGTCCCATTAAATTCAAAACCGGCTCAGGCGGCGCACCGAATTGGTCGCGGAATTCGTCTTCGATCCGGTCGAGATCTTCGGTGGAGTTCACTTGTGATAAAGCTTTGTAATAAGACAGTCTCATGCGGATATCCGGAATATATTTGTCCGGAATAAGCGCCGGAATTCGCAAATTAATCTCAGGCTCGACATCGGCGACAGGAGCCTTCGTGCCTTGCTGTTCGTGAATTGCGGCATCGAGAAGTTCTAAGTAAAGTTCATAACCGACGGCATTGATATGTCCGGATTGTGATTCGCCGAGAATATCCCCGGCGCCTCGAAGTTCTAAATCATATTGAGCGACGCGAATGCCGCTTCCGAGCGCAGTGTTTTCCTGAATTATTCGCACGCGCTCCTGAGCCTCTTTGTCGAGTCGTTTGGTTGCTGGAATTAAGAGGTAACAATACGCACGCTCTTTACTTCGTCCGACTCGCCCACGAAGCTGATAGAGCTGGCTCACGCCGAAATTTTGCGCGTTGTCGATGAAGATGGTATTCGCCCTAGGGATGTCCATTCCGGATTCGATAATCGCCGTACAAATGAGGACATCAATTTCATGATTAAAAAATGCGAGCATGGCTGCTTCAAGTTGGTGCTCGTCCATTTGGCCGTGAGCTACGGTCATGCGAGCCTCGGGCACCAGCTCTCGAATCGTGGCCGCAATTTGGTCAATTGATTGTACGCGATTGTGAAGGAAGAAGACTTGGCCACCGCGGCTGATTTCGCTCCGGATCCCTTTGCGAATGGTCTCTTCATCAAAACGGCAAACAAAAGTTCG
>JAYTDP010000222.1:0-7945 GCA_043735865.1 Bdellovibrionales bacterium | reverse complement strand
TTGCCGTTCGGCCCCTCTAGGCGAAGTGAAAACTTCGAAATTATGCCGTTGTCGCAAGTGTAATCGGCCATGACGGAGTCAAGCCCCTCTTGTCGGAGCCAGCTTTGAGACCAAGTGCTTAAATCTTTTCTGGATGATTTTTCGAGTGCTCCCATAAAGTCTTTTAAAGTGGTGTTGCCATACGCATGAGTTTTAAAATATTGGCGAACTCCATCGCGGAAGACATCTTCACCCAAATAATAATTGAGCTGACTTAAAGAAGCTGCGCCTTTTCCGTAAGTGATGGCGTCGAAGTTTGTAAAAGCAGAATTTGTATCTGGAATTTCGCTGTCAATTGGATGCGTCGTTACCAATTGATCCGCCCAACGTGCAGATCCGTGTTGATATCTATAAAAGCTCACCCACGAGTCTTTAAATTCGGTAGCCTTGCTTTGTGAAAGCGTCGACATAAATGTCGCGAAGCTTTCGTTGAGCCACAGTCCATTCCACCATTTCATCGTGACGAGATCGCCGAACCACATGTGAGCCATTTCGTGAAGGATCACACTCGCCAAACCTTGTCGTGTTTCGCGGGTAATTTCTCCGCGATTCACGTAACGCTCGCTGAAGGTGACGGCGCCCACGTTCTCCATAGCACCGGCATTGAAATCGGGCGCAATGATTTGATCGTATTTTTTAAACGGATAGGCGTAATCAAAATATTCGCCGTAAAATTTTAAGCCTGCTTTTGTAGGAACAAACCAATCGTCAGTTTTGACGTACTTTGCGAGCGATTTACGAACAAAGAGTCGCAGTGGGATGTTGCCCGCCTGTGACTGCCATTTTCTATACGGCCCAGCGTGAAGAGAAAAAACATAGGTGCTGAGTTTTGGTGTGGTGGCGAAATTCCAAGTCGCGTCGATGTCGCCCTTCTGTACCGAAGTTTCCCGGGTGGTCGTAATCACCTCCCAATCTTTTGGTGCAACAACCGTCAAAGTCATTTCGGCTTTTAAGTCCGGCTGATCGAAACATGGAAACATCTGTTGAGCATCGTTAGTTTCAAACTGCGTGTACAAATAGTCTTGTTTGTCTTCGGGATCTTGAAAATGGTGAAGTCCGCGGCCGTCATGAGAGAATGGCTGAGTGTAAATGACCTCGATCTGATTGACCCCTTTTAAAAGCTCTACCGACGGAAGATTGATTCGATGTTTTGAGTAAGCCGTTGCGAGCGTCTGTCCGTTAAGCGTTACTTTTTCAAGTGTCGCGCCATTTCTAAAATCGATGAAGAGCGGGGCCTGAGTATCTGACAGTTGAAAATCTGCATTTAATTTTCCGTGGAAGGTATCCTGCTCACGAGCCAGCTTGATTTCGAGAGCGTATTTGACGGCACTTACGATTGCCGACCGGTTTTCTGCATCACTTTGAGTGAGGTTTGCCTCGGCTTCATCTTTAACTGCTGCGGTGGAAGTTTGATTTTTCCGCATCTGGTGCGTTTGGCATGCAGAAATCATTAGGAGACAGATGGCAGAGAGAACAAAGTGTTTTTTCATGGGAGCATTTGAAGGCGACCAGCCGGGCTTGTCAAACGAGTTGCACAAAAAAAGACGGCTGATCTTGCGACCAGCCGTCTCCACACCGTTAACAATTCTTTTGGACTCTATTCGATCTGAGTATGAGTCGCCGTTTGGAAATCAATATTTTTGCGCGACTTCCGCTTTCTGATAACTATGAAAAGAGCTGCCGCTGCAATCAGCAATAATGCTCCTACCATAAGGGCTGTTGTTTGATCTTCGCCGCCCAGCATATCGCCGAGTGGGTTTGATGTCGCTGCTGCTGGAGCCGCGCCCGCTGCCGCAACTTCCGCTGGTGGCGGAGGCGGAGCTTCGGCAACTGCCGGTTCCGGAGGCGCAACTTCTTCCGCTGGTGGCGGAGGAGATGCTTGCTGTCCATTTACTTCTTCAGGCATTGGCGGCGGAGGCGCTTGATCTGTCGGAGGAGGCATTGCTCCACCTGCAACCGCGCCAGCGGCTGCTTGATCCTGCGGTTTATCTGCAGGAGGAGGAGCGTTTTGCGCCATCGTTTGGTCTGGAGCTGGAGCCGCTGCTGCTTCTCCTGCCCAATAGCGAAGACGCGTTCCTTCAGCTAATTCGCCTTTTGATTCTACATCGGCGTTTGTTGCCCAAACTTCTTTCCAAGATTGTGCATCACCGAGAAGTTTTGTTGAAACCGCTCGAATGTTATCGCCCGGCTGAGAAACATAAGTCTCTGGAGCCAAGCTGTTATCTTCATAATATGTAAGGAGGATCGTGCTGTCGGTCGGACGCTTCGGAGAGTTGTAATAAACTTTGTCTCCGACTTTCATCGAGCGAGCCGCAATACTTGGATTCGCTTTTTTCAAATCTTTGACTTTGCTCTCGTCGCCGTAAACTTTTTGTGAAACCGATTTGAAAGTGTCACCTGGGCGAGCCAAGTAAACTGCATTCAACAATATTCCATTTTGTGTCCACGGAGTTGTTTCGATCTTACGAAGTGGAATCGAGGCTTTAGCCACCGGTGCTTCACCACTGAGTCCGTTCATTTCATCTTTTGGAAGTGAGCCAGAGTCAGTTGTCTCAGCCGGAGCTTCACTTGGAGTCTCCGTCGAAGTTGCATCGTTTGCTGCAAGTCCTTCAGGCGGAGCTTCGGTTGACTCTGCTAAATCTGCACCTTCAGCTGGTGGTTCACCTGAATCTGCAGCCGCTTCGTCTTTTGTTGCGCCCTCAGCCGGTACAGCTTTATCGCTCGGAGCTTCGGCAACGTCTTCGCTTCCGAAATCTTCTTCGTTAAAATCGCCCGAGCCTTCCGCGGGAGCTGCATTCGCAGTTTCGCCTTCAGCAGTAGCTCCCTTTTCGGCAGCTGGTGCGTCTTCTTCTGTAACTCCGGCCATATCGTCTGTTGTTTCACCAGTCATCTCGGCCGTGGCATCGGGTGCTTCATCTACTTTTTTAGATGTGCAAGCCGAGTTAGCAAAAATTAAACTGGTTGTCGCAACTAGAAGGAAAATCTTTTTCATTTGTGCTTTCGCCCTTGTTGATGAGAATCCATTCTCAGCATTTATTAGAGCACACAAAAAACCTGTGCGGAAACGATAATTTGGGCAACCTCGCCAAAGGTTTGACTAGACTAACGGCTGGATTCTAAAACGATTTTGACACTCTGAGCGCAAATTTATTTTGTGAGAGTAACGTCTAAACGTTGTCCGACTTGAACATTGTGTTTTTTAAACCAACCCTTATTCACCTCGAGAGCAAACATCGCAGGTTTACGACTAGGATAGGTCGGGATGGGCGCATTCGCCGACTTTGGCATAGGCTCCATGTCCTGAATATCGACAATTGTTCGGTTTGAATTCAAAAAAGCAATTGAAAGAGGAATGAGAGTATTCTTCATCCAGAAACTTCTCGGGGCTTCGTCTTCGAAAACAAAAAGCATCCCGGCATTTTCGCCAAGCTCTTGGCGATGCATAAGGCCCAGTTGGCGTTCGGTGTCGCTTTTCGCAAGTTCTACAACAAGTGCCGATTTTCCAATATTTGCAGGAATGCGTTTAAACTCCACCACATCTGCAAACACGCATCCGACAAGAAGCTGTAAAAATAAAATGAATTTAAAATGTTTCATTAATTTTTCCCTCGTTTCGCGATTCGAGCGCGTTCTTCCGCCACTAAAGCTACCCCAAATCTTACGCCACGGTCCGATACGCGCAAGCAGTTTACGCCTAATGCTTTTGTTACCGCGGCTAAGATACTGATTCCGGCCACGATGACATCCGCGCGCTTCTGATCCATGCCGCTCAACGCGCGCCGCTCATCGACGGTCATTTTTGCCAGGCGGTTGCGCCAATACTCGAGCTCCGCCAAAGAAATTCTATGACCATGGACAACATCGTGACTATACGGTTTTTGCTGAATGACGGCAGCCAACGTTGTCGGCGTGCCTGCTACGGCTAGTACTTCTCGTACAGATTTCGGAAACTGCGCCGCCGCTTCTTTGATTTGCGCATCGATGTACTTCTGCATTTCAGCCATTGCCGTCGGAGCAATCGGATGCTCTTTAACAAATATTTCTGTCAAACGTACCGAACCAAGATTAACGCTGACGCCTTCAATTTTTCCGTCGGGTGATTCACCGATAATTTCGGTAGAGCCGCCGCCGACGTCAATAACCGCAAGTCCTTTTAGGTTTTTTTCTTCGAAGGTCGATCCGCGGAAAGTGATGTCGGCCTCTTGAGAACCAGGAATAATTTCGATCGGGATGCCCACGTCGCGGCCGATTTTAAAAAGTTCGTCCGCATTCGTGACATCGCGAGCCGCACTTGTCGCCATGGCGACGACGTGCTCGACTTTTTCTTCTTTGATAAATTGCGCATACTCTTTGAAGCAAGAACGGATTCTCTCGAGAGCCTCTGGGTGAAAGGCTTTGTTTTGATGAACCCCTTGGCCCATGCGGGTCACTCGGAGTTCATCTCGAATCACCTTAATAATTTTGCCGTCAACGATTTCGGCGATCAGTAGCAGGCTCGTATTTGATCCAAGATCAAGCGCTGCAACTTTCATTTAGCCCTTCAATTTCTTGAGAAGTAGTTCATTCGCAATATCCGGGCTCGCCTGCCCTTTACTCGCCTTCATTACTTGCCCGACGAAGAAGCCGAGAATTTTTTCTTTTCCGCTGCGATATTCTGCCACTTGCGATGGGTTCTTTGCGATTATTTCATCGACGATTTTTTCGATGGCCGAATTATCTGTGATTTGTACGAAGCCCTTCTCTTTGACAATTGCCGAGGCTCCTTTGCCCGACAACCACATTTCGGCAAAAACTGTTTTAGCAATTTTGCCGGAGATGGTTTTGTCGTCGATCAGCCGGATTAGTTCAGCTAATTGTTCAGGACGAATCGTCGACTGTGTGATTTCTTTGTTCGAATCTTTCAGTTCGCGCATCAGCTCGGTCATGATCCAATTTGCTGCTGACTTGGGATTTTTAGAATCTTTTGCCACTTTTTCGTAATATTCAGCTACGTCTTTTTCGGCGACCAACACCTGGCTGTCTGTTTCTGGTAAGCCAAATTCTTTCTGAAAACGCGCGGCTCGTGCGAGCGGAAGTTCAGGCAGCTCTGACCGTATTTTCTCTACCCACGATTTTTCAAAACGCACGGGTAGCAGATCGGGGTCCGGGAAATAACGGTAATCCTGCGCATCTTCTTTCGAGCGCATCGAATAGGTGCGATTCTTGGTGGAGTCGTAAAGACGCGTCTCTTGATGGATCGGCTCGCCCGACTGTAGGCAATCAATTTGCCGCTGAATTTCATACTCAAGTGCTTTTTCAACAAAGCGGAACGAATTCACGTTTTTGATTTCAACTTTTGTTCCGAACTTTTCCTGCCCCTTGGGACGAACGGATATGTTGCAGTCGCAGCGCATAGATCCTTCTTCAAGATTTCCATCGCAAACTTCTAAATAACGTAAAATATTTCGAACGGTGCGCGCATATTCGGCGGCTTCGGCCGGCGTTTTAATGTCGGGCTCAGAAACAATCTCGAGGAGCGGCACCCCGGCTCGATTAAGATTTATCAAGGTATGATCGCCGTGATGAGTGGACTTGCCAGCATCTTCTTCCATATGCGCACGCGTGATGCCGATTGTTTTGGGCTTTCCATCAATCATGATTTCGATTTTACCATTTTCGCAGATCGGCTGGTCGTACTGAGAAATTTGGTACCCCTTCGGTAAATCGGGATAAAAATAATTTTTACGGGCAAATACTGATTGAGTCCTTATTTCACAATCGAGTGCGAGCCCAATTTTAATGGAGAACTCAACGGCTTTTTTATTTAGTGAAGGGAGAGCGCCGGGCATACCGAGGCTGACCGGGCCGACATTTTCATTATCTGCTCCGCCAAACGATGCCGACTCCGGAGAAAAAATTTTGCTCTTCGTTTGAAGTTGCGCATGAATCTCGAGACCAATAACCGGATCCCAATTACCGTACGACACTTGGGACCTCCTTCAGTTGAAGTGCAGATTCAATTGCGTACGCAACGTTCAGCATAGTTTGTTCTTGAAAGTGCGGAGCGGTAATTTGCACCCCGACCGGAAGTCCTTCTTTACTATAACCACCGGGCACCGACATTCCTGGAAGGCCTGCTAAGTTTGTCGAGGTCGTAAAAATATCATTCATGTACATTTGGACTGGGTTGTCGGCTTTCTCTCCAAGCTTAAATGCCGGAGTCGAACAAACCGGTCCCATCAGCGCATCACACTGCGAGAACGCTTTTTCAAAGTCGTTACGGAGTAGTCGACGTACCTGACTCGCTTTTTTATAATAGGCATCGTAGTAACCACTCGAAAGTGCGAAAGTACCTAGCATAATGCGTCTTTTCACTTCGTGTCCAAAGCCTTCGCCACGTGTGCGACTATAAAAGTCTTCAATGCTTTCGGCACCGTGTTCGCTGAAATCCGAGCGATAACCGTAGCGAACTCCATCATAGCGAGCGAGGTTGCTCGACGCTTCACAAGTCGCGACTAAGTAATAAACTGGAACGCTAATGCGGGTGAGCGGCAGGGATACTTCGACGACTGTGGCTCCGGCTGCTTTTGCCGCGTTCACCGCATTATCGACAACTTTGCGAACATCTTCACGCACACTGTCCGAGAAATATTCTTTCGGCAGTCCAATTCGTAAACCTTTTAGATCTTTTTTTAAGTTCTGACTCCACTGCGGGACGGCTTTCTCTGAAGTTGTCGAATCGTATTCGCATTTACCGCTAATCACTTCGAGAGTCATCGCGGCATCGCGAACATTGAGTGCCATCGGCCCCGCTTGATCGAGACTCGATGCAAATGCGATAATTCCATATCGGCTGACGCGACCATAAGTTGGTTTTACACCGACGAGTCCACAAAAACTTGAAGGCTGACGAATCGATCCACCGGTATCCGTGCCGATTGCGACCGGAGACATGCGAGCCGCGACGGCCGCAGCAGATCCGCCACTCGAACCTCCCGCAACGTAGTCGGTGTTCCATGGATTTTTTGTTTTACCGAAAAATGAGCTTTCCGTACTCGAGCCCATTGCGAATTCATCGAGGTTTGCTTTGCCAATAGTAATGGCCCCGGCTTTTTCGAGACGATTCACAACCGTCGACGAATAGGGCGGAATAAAATTGAAAAGGATTTTTGAAGCTGCCGTTGTGCGAAGGCCCTTTGTGCACAGGAGGTCTTTAATAGCTATGGGAACTCCGGCTAGCGGCCCCACGTTTTCTCCCTTCGCTATTTTCGCATCGACGGCGTCAGCTTGTTCGATGGCCTTTTCGTTCATGGTAATGAAAGCACCGATATTTTTATCTAATTTTTCAATCTGTTTGAGAAACGCCTCAGTTACTTCTTTGGCCGAAGTTTTTTTCGACCGAACCGACTCCGCCAATTCAGATACTGACATATTTGTAAGGTTCAACTGCACTCCTGCGATCTAACCGACAACCGGTGGGACACGGAAAAGGTTGCCTGATTTTTCAGGAGCATTCGCCAAAGACTGCTCTGCGGTCATCACCGCGACGACTTTATCTTCGCGCCAGACTTGTTCAATCTCGGTTGGGGTCACCAAAGGCTCTATACCGTCGGTGTTAATATTCGAAACCTCTTCAAAATATTTAAATATGGCCGAAAGCTGGTTTTGATACATGGTCTCTTCGGCGGGGCTGATATGTAAACGCGCGAGTTGCGCCACTTTTTTCACGTCAATCATAGGTCTTCAAACTTTTAGATTTTGCCTCTGTAAAAAGCAATGGGGCAGCGCGTGATGCGCCCTCTTTCGAGTCCCCGTAAAAATGCGCATATGTCGAAGCAAAAAGATCTGAAACGCATTCAAGAACTTCACGGGCTTATCCACGAGCACGATTACCATTACTACGTTCTCGATAAGCCGGAAATTTCAG
>JAYTDP010000221.1:0-4269 GCA_043735865.1 Bdellovibrionales bacterium | reverse complement strand
AAGAGCGCCGCTAAAAAAGTGCCTGCGGCAATACCAAGCGGGATCCAGAAGTAATCGACCCAACCGCCCAATATAAAACGAAATACCAAAAGCAGAACGATCGCCAAACCGCTAACAAAGAGACAAATCTTACTCCATTTGCTCATTACGACCTCCACCGGGTGGATTCGATGACTCGTTCACTTAGGAAAACGAAAAATCCCGCAACCGTTATGAAAAATACCGTCGAGCCAATGCTGATACTGCCCTTGATAAAATTACCGAAGTTTTCGGCTAAAGCCATATGCTCCATTATCGAAAAGACCGTGGGTGACCCGGCGGTGTCATTGTTTTGGCCGACGAACCAAAGCACGACGTTTATAACGAGAGCGAGAATCACCGCGACAAAGCCGGACTCGGTTAAAGACGAAGTGAAAAGCCCGACCGCGACGTACACTGCTACGACGAAAAGTAATCCGATATAGGCCGATATTAAAGGGGCCCAATTAAATTCAGTCACCAGCCGTGTCATAAGGGGATAAAGAAAAGAAACGCCAACTAAAACGCTAATGGCGCCGAACGCGGCGATAAATTTGCCAACTGCAATATCGACCGATGTAATCGGAGCAGTCAAAAGTAAATCAAACGTACGTGATCGCTTCTCTTCTGAAAGCAGACGCATCGTCAATACGGGAACCGCGAATATCAGAATTAAATGAATCATCGAGATGAGCGGAAAGAACAGTCCTTCTAGAATGTTCATGCCAGAACCCATCCCTTGCATTTGCATCATTTGCAAACGCTGGGCAAATTGTCCGAGAGCCCGAAGATATATAAAACTCCAACAGACAGTGCAGATCCCCGCCACAATGAGAAACAAAGGACTTAGCACCATACTTTTAAAATCGCGCCACGCAATAATACCGATTCCGCGCATTTTAATTCTCCTGATTCGAATGTGAAGTTAACTGGATAAAGGCCGACTCGAGGCCTTTTGTCGGCTCAATCATCTCAACTAGGCCAGCGCCTTTATTGACAATCAACTGAGCTATTTTTTCGAGGGAGTCGTCTCCACCTTCGAAATCAATTTCGAGACGATCAACGTCGAGATTCACTCGCTTCACCGTCGGCCATTCTTTTAAAACATTCGTGAGGTCACCCAGCCCCCGTCGCACACGCACTATGACCGTTCGTGACGAATGACTGCGATTCGAGAGCGCGGAAAGAGTATTTTCGGCTACGATCTTACCGTGATCGATGATGATCACGCGCTGACAGGTCGCTTCAACCTCGGGTAGAATATGAGTCGACAAAATAATTGTGTGATGCCCGCGAAGATTGATCAGCAGCTGGCGGATCTCCGCTACTTGCCGCGGATCGAGACCCACTGTCGGCTCGTCTAGAATCAAAATGTCAGGCTTCGAGACCAGAGCCTGCGCAATACCGACACGCTGACGAAAGCCTTTCGACAGATTTTGAATCAATCGGCCACTCACGCCTTGGAGACTCGTCTTCTCGAGAGCTTCATCAACGAAACTTTTTAGATTTTTTGTTTCGACGCCTTTTAATTTCGCCACGAATTTTAAGTAATCAGTCACAATCATATCGCCGTAGACTGGCGGAGTTTCGGGTAAGTACCCAATATGCCGTTTCACTTCGATGGGGTTTTCAAAAACATCGTGGCCTGCAACTTTGACCGAACCGCTAGTCGGCGCCATAAACCCGGTGATGATTTTCATTGTCGTCGTTTTGCCAGCGCCGTTCGGGCCGAGAAATCCGACCACTTCTCCCTTTTGAACCGTAAAATTTAATTTATCAATCGCCGTGCGAGCGCCGTACGATTTCGTAAGACTCCGTATTTCAATCATAGAAGAAACTCCTGAATAAAATTGAACCCGAAGGCTTTACCAGTCAACTCTTAAATTGGAGAGTCAGCACCCGCTCATTTTGGTAAGAAACTCGGCCGATACGATCGCCCTTTATGGGCTTCACAAAACGACATTCGACCACGAGGCATGCGAACTTTTCGCCGTCATGGCTCTTCGCTTTTGTCCCGTACTGTTTCGATATCAAATGCTGCAACGCCTCGATGAATATGCCGTCGTTGATCTTTTCTTGCTTGTTGCGGCGTATGATTCCATGGCTGCCTGGGAAATCTTTAATGTGGAGCCAAAAGTCCCAAGGTTGCGCGGCCCGCAGAAGTTTGATGTTTTCTTCAGCTGATCGCCCTAAAAAAAGAAGCCTTCCGCCGTTCAACTCGATCGTGCGACCTTTCGCGCCAGCCTTTTTCAGCGCGGACGGTTGTGCAGCTGAAAGCTGCCAATCGCCAGCCTTTAATTTTTCGATTTCTTTTAAGAGTTGCTCGCGCCGAACCTCACCGCTTTTCAGTTTCTCATCGATCTGTTTTGCTTTCTGAAAAATTAAATTTAAATTGTCCGCAAAAGTTTTCTTAGAGTCGATGGCGTGTTTCCACTGCTCCGCCACATCGAGTGACTGATGCGCCTTCATCCACTCCCCGATTTCACGATACGGAGCCAACCGCTTATCCTCGATGTCTTTTTCAACAAGCTCAAGAGCCCGCATTTTTTTTGAAAGCATTTTTTCGATTTGGGCTTTTTTGTTTTCGATTGATGCCGGCGCTTTATCTGCAAATTGCGATTGAAACTGCGCGACAATTTCACTCAAAGCGCGCGGTGGAGCCCCCTGATAATTTGTGGCTGCCTGGGACTGAAGTTCACTCACTTTGTGAGTGCTGATTTTTTTGTCGTCGATTATCGCGACGAGATTCTGCCCATGCGGAAATAGCCGAATTTCGAGGGTCCCGCCTTGAGAAAAGTGAAGGTGCAAAACTCGACCTTCATGGGGATCATGGGTCACTTTTCTCAAAATATGACTATCGAAATGCGCACGCAAAAATAATAAGGCGGGAATAGTTTTTTTCTTTAATGAACCCGGAGTTTGGACCGGTAACAAGACTGGACACTTGGGATTTAGACTTAAGAATAAGGGCTTTTCCTGCCCTTGGCCGTAAAACAAAAACGACAGCCAATCGTCTCCCGACTCGATTCGTTGCAGTCGGCAATTTTCGTAAGACACAAGACTATGCGCGAGGCTTGCAATCTCGTCTGCTTGAAGTGGCTGCATAGGCCTTATCAGATCACGAAGGGTCTAGTCTCAGTCAATTCATTTCCTCAATTTCCGATAAAGTAAACATGCGCGTAGCTGACCTATTCGATTGTTTCGATCGACATCTTTCTAACGTTGAAATCGTAGCCGAAACGGAAGATCTTTTCGTTGCGAAAGTAGTTGAAGATTACATTTTGAATTTAAGCGGACTTGGCTTCACCATGGGCAATAGCGCCGAAGATATCTATCTTGAACTCCAAGATGAAGTCGTAACGATGCTCAAAAAGAAAATCTACGGATTTTATAATATCGATGCGTACCGCGCGACTTTGCGCGATACCGATTTCGAATAATTACGGAACAAACCCACGACGCTGTACTTGGACCAATCGAGTCGTCTTTGCTTTCGGAGCGGCTGTAGGCTGCGCGGGGCGATTGCAGCGTGAAGTTGCTGGGAAGCCGGGTTCATTCGCTCTGATTACTGCATTCGGTTTCAATGCGAGTGCGTCAGCTTTCTGGTTGGCCGTTAAACGAATCCCAGATCTTTCGGCATCAAGAATGCGTCTCAAAACAACTTCTTTTTTGAATTTCACGACTTCATTCTTAAATGCCTGGCTGTTTTTATCGCAAGTGCGCATATCGTGATGAAGCGTCGGGTTCGGAAGCGCGTTGATTTGGGCACGAAGTGCGTTCTCGTCCTTTTGCTCCGGGCTCGGAGTAGCAGCTGCAGCCGGTGCAGCCGCCGTAGTAGGCGCTACGACCGCAGCAGGAACCGATGCAAGAATTGCTGGAGGATTAGAAATGGGTGCGACTTGCGCAACGGCATCAACTGGAGCAACTCCAACCATTGGATCGGCAAGTTCACGCGCGGCATTTGCCGACAATAACGTTTGGGCCGTCATAGACGACTTTTTAAAAGTATAAACTTTGTCCTTAGCTTCAAATTGCATCGAAACGCGGTAGCCGACTTTGTCGCCGGTGACTCTTTGCAAGTTCACTTCGACTGTCGTGCAATCCGTTAGACATCGGTAATCTACAGAATACTGAGACTTATCAATGTTGACTGCTGAATCTCCAATTTGCGCAATAACTAATTTGTCTGAAGAGACCGAGCCGCTGAGCGATGTTGTCGAGAACTGAGCTTCAACTTCAACATTTGGCTTT
>JAYTDP010000220.1:0-1797 GCA_043735865.1 Bdellovibrionales bacterium | reverse complement strand
GCGTCTCGTTCTTTGCCGTCGGCACAATGAATAGCAACCGTGTCGAATATTTGATCGGTGACAACAGAAAATCCGAGCGCCTTTAAGTTTCGTGCGAGGAGGATTGCTTTTGAATGAATTGAAGTCGCGATTGCGCGTAAACCTTTCGGCCCGTGATAAACAGCATACATCGAAGCCATAACGGCAAGTAGAACTTGCGCCGTGCAGATGTTGCTCGTCGCTTTTTCGCGACGTATGTGTTGCTCACGAGTTTGAAGTGCGAGTCGAAGTGCGTGATTGCCATGAACGTCTTTGGACACGCCGATAATTCGGCCGGGCATCGAACGAGCGTAAGCCTCTTTCGTGGCAAAATACGCGGCATGAGGGCCGCCGTATCCCATCGGAACTCCGAAACGTTGAGAACTGCCGACGCAAATGTCCGCGCCCCATTCTCCCGGGGGGGTGAGTAGCGTTAGGCTCAAGAGATCTGCAGCCACAATGACGTGGCCTTCGGCTTTGTGCATACTCTCGGCGATTTTTTTATAATTGCGAACTTCCCCGGTCGCCGTCGGATATTGCAACACGACTGCAAAATAGTCAGTCGCGTTCGACGCCACATCAGCGGCTTGCCCCACAACAACTTCAATTTCAATTGGCTCCGCACGAGTACGTATCACTTCGAGAGTTTGAGGGAAGATATCTGAATCAACGAACAATTTTTTACGAGGATTTTTTTTCTGTAGATGGAAGCACATATTCACGGCTTCAGCGACCGCTGTACCCTCGTCGAGCAAAGAAGCATTGGACATTTGGAGACCGGTTAAATCACCGATCATAGTTTGAAAGTTAAGGAGGGCTTCCATGCGGCCCTGAGAAATTTCGGCCTGATAAGGCGTGTACGCCGTATACCAGCCCGGATTCTCGAGGATGTTTCGTAAAATCACTTTCGGCGTCGCGGTCCCGTAATATCCGAGGCCGATATAGTTTTTGGCGATTTGATTTGCATCGGCCAAGTGGCGTGCCCGTTTGAGCAAATTCTCTTCGCTGAGCCCCGCGCCGATGTCCAGCGCGGTAGTCGTGCGAATCACTTTCGGCGTGGCATGTTCAATCATGTCGTCGAGAGTTTTTGCTTTCAGAGTCGAAAGCATTTTTGCAATATCCTGCTCATTCGGCCCAATATGGCGCGACGTGAAATCAAATCTCATGGTCCCTCTTCGTTCGAATCAAGCGGATTACTTAAGCGGTTGTTACTTTTTTACGAGAGCGTTTCGCACCGGACTTTTTCACTTTGCGCCCGGTTGATTTTGCCAAACGTGCGCGCAAAGTTTCAGATGCCTTCACAACTTTTTTGCGATGGACATCCACTTTCGAGCGAAGCACGAGAAGGCGCTTTTCGGCGTCTTTGCTGGTTTTTTTCAAAGTCTGAATGCTTTTGCTGAAATCGCGATCGAATTGCTTCTGCGCTTTTTTCAACGTCTTCAAAACATCTGCATAACGTGTTTCCAAAGTTTTAAGTTTATCTTTCGCGGTCGGGCTCAAGTGCTCTTGAAGATCGAAATTTTTGATTTCGTCTTGAAGGTCCGATCCGATTTTGGTGAGTTCCGATTTTAAATCATCGATGTTTTTAACTTTAAGAAGTTCTTCGAAGCGGTCTCTCCAATTGTGACGAAGACCATTTTTAGCACCGGTCGATTCAGATCCAGTTTCGCTTGACATATTTTCTCCTAAGAAAAAGGGTTCCGCTACCTTGGCGACACCTTCGAGGATCGCCCCTCCACAGTCAAAAGTTGACAAGGGGCGACATTCACTCGATAACGG
>JAYTDP010000219.1:0-2978 GCA_043735865.1 Bdellovibrionales bacterium | reverse complement strand
ATGGCGCAGATGATGAAGACCGGCGCGAACGTACTTCTTCTCGATGAGCCGACAAATGATCTCGACGTGAACACTCTTCGTGCTCTCGAAGAAGCTCTTCTTGAGTTCGGTGGCAGTGCGATTGTGATTTCCCATGACCGTTGGTTCCTCGATCGTATTTGCTCGCACATACTTGCCTTCGAAGGGGATTCAAAAGTGAATTTCTTTAATGGCAATTATTCGGAGTATGAGGCGGATTTGAAGACGCGACTTGGTGTTACCGACTTGATTCCTAAGCGAATTAAATACCGCAAGCTTCAGTCGTAGGGCTTTACCGCCTGCTGCCGCGTACCTCCGAGTCTTCACGTGAACACAAAACATGACTGGTTGTCGTGCTATCGCAGCGACACATGTCACGTTTTGGATCACGTGAATCCTCGAAGGGTGACGGCTGCCGGTCGTAAATCACTTCGTCTGAACTTCGGGTGCTTCTCTCGCGAGTGAATCTGCAATGGAGTTTTATTTTTTACTCTGGGTTTCTATTATCATTGCTACGATCGCATTATTTACCTCCGCGCGCTTTGCCTCCGCCTCACCAGAACTAACGAATCGAACATGAAAGTCGGCTCCGTAGCGTAATTTGCTTATTATCTCGAAACTACGCCGCGCACGCGGCGTTCATGTTCGATTCGTTAGTTCTCTTTAGGGGAGGGTGTGGGTGAGCGGCCCAACGATGTTTTTTTGCAATTGCACTCGAAAGTTACGCGCGGAACATTTTTGATAAGACAGAGTACGCCTCATGCAACTCGCGGAAGGCGGCACCTTGCGCGGACTGGTTTGTGTCAGGATGAAAATTAACAGCTAAACGACGATACGTTTTCTTAATAATTGTTTCGCCAAGTATTTCGCATTTTTCTAGATCAGCAGCTCCGAACTTCACAAAAACTGAGAGGGCAACTACTTCGACCGCTGACAGTTGCGAGCGAATTTTTGTTCGCTCGGGGCGCGTAGGGCGCTCATTCTTAGGCGATTTGGCTGCCGTCTTACCCTGCGCGTAAGGAGTTTTCTTTAAAGAAACACCGGGCAAAACCTCGCTTACGAATGCATCGACAGTGTTATGAAGTTGCGAAAAGAAAGATTCGAAAGCGAGAGTATTCGAGTGGGCTTCCGGAGAAACGCGAACGGATTCAAAAATCTCTTCTCCACCAGGAGAAACGTCTAATTTCTCTTGGAGAATGTCGTGAAATGATCGTGCCGATTGTCCCATACAATCCTATCGTCGCCCTCTGAGAGAAGCTCGAGTCGGGGTACATTCTGCCCGCCGGATAGTCCGTGTCTAGGGTATCCATTGGGGAGATTCTCGGTGCGGGCGGTACACTCTGGCCCCCTGCATGACGAAGGTCTGCAAAAAACTATAGACAAGCCTCTCGAAATAAATATGATTGTCCTAACTCAATAACATCCTTTGGAGGGATTACGACAATGGCTAAAGTTAAAACGGCAGCGAAAAAATCGACTGCTAAAAAGACGACTGCGAAAAAAACAACGACTAAAACTGTAAAAAAAGCATCTGCTACAAAACGCAAACCAAACGCAGGATTCATGAAGCCGCTTATCCCAAGTGCAGCTCTAGCTCTTATTATCGGTGCTGCGGCACTTCCACGCACACAAGTTGTTAAAAAACTTTGGGCTTATATTCACACTAACAAACTTCAAGACACTCAAAATCGTCGCAACATCAATGCAGACGCGAAATTGAAGCCGATCTTCGGAAAAAACCAGGTTTCAATGTTCGAAATGACAAAACTAGTAAACAAACACTTGGCTTAATCCCCAATTCAACGTTTTACGACTGAAACCCGCCTGAAACGGCGGGTTTTTGTTTTCCCTTCGCCAGCAAATTCGGATATACCTATCGTCCTATGACCCCGATGAAAGCAGATGAAATTCGCAAGATGGAGCGCGCTGGCCAGCTCGCCGCCCGCACACTTCAATACGTGGGTAAACACGTTAAAGCGGGAATTACGACAAACGAGCTCGATCAAATTGCATATGACTTTACTTTGTCTAATGAGGCGAAGCCCGCGCCACTGGGTTATCATGGATATCCCAAGTCAATTTGCACTTCGATCAATCAGGTGATCTGCCACGGCCTTCCCGATAACACGAAATTAAAAGATGGCGACATAATTAATATCGACATTACCTGCCTTAAAGACGGCTTTCATGGCGACACGTCGTCGATGTTCTTTGTCGGGAATATTTCGGACAAAGCAAAAGACATTTGCGACGCTGCTCTCAATGCGATGAAAAAAGGGATTGAGCAAGTGGGCCCCAAAGCCACAACCGGCGATATCGGGTTCGAAATCAACAAGTACGTGACCCGTCGTGGCTACTGGGCCGTACGCGAGATCGGTGGGCACGGGATCGGCAAGATTTTCCACGATGACCCGTGGGTGCCATCGTACGGTAAAAAGGGCAAAGGCGACAAACTGAAGCCTTTCATCTGTATAACCGTTGAGCCGATGCTCAATGAGTCGGCGGCCGAATTTATTGAATTTGATATTCCCGGATCTTCGATAAAGTATTACGAGACAGGTGACCGAACTTTATCTGCGCAGTACGAACATACTGTGCTTGTGACCGATACCGGCCGCCAAATTTTGACATTAGACTAAACCCTTTTAGGAGACTTAAAACGTGCGAACAACAACCACTCAAGCGAGTAACAAGACGATGAAAACGAGCCCACAAATCAAAACTACAAAAGCTGCAAAAGTTGATTACCGCGTTTGCGAAGCGGCCATGAAAGATTCAAAAGAATTCGAGAAATTAGCTCGTTGGGGGCGCGAAGAAATTCAAATCGCTGAACAAGAAATGCCAGGACTTATGGCGCT
Organism: Bdellovibrionales bacterium; assembly: GCA_043735865.1. Taxonomy (GTDB): domain Bacteria; phylum Bdellovibrionota; class Bdellovibrionia; order Bdellovibrionales; family UBA1609; genus CAYHVK01. Next base: position 102 of record JAYTDP010000219.1, on the reverse strand, counting down.
TCGACAAGAGTACGGCAAATCGCAGCCACTTAAAGGCGCACGAATCACTGGCTGCCTCCATATGACAATTCAAACTGCGGTTTTGATCGAGACCCTTACTGC